>JAAWJJ010000026.1 GCA_022796875.1 Eubacterium sp.
AGCGCCTGATCAGGCGCTCAGATATTCGAAACAATATTATTCACCCATATGCGTTTCTTTAAAAGCACGCATCCGATCACCACTTTCATAATTTCCGCACACTGGCACGCCAGAAAAACAGATATCATATCGACTCCCGTCCATCTGCTCAAGAAAAACGCAATCGGAATATTTATGATCCATACATAGCAGCTGTCAAACAGGAATGTAATAAACGTTTTCCCTCCCGACCGCAATGTAAAATATGCCGCATGGTAAAAAGCATAGACTGGCATAAATACCGCCACAATCCGCAGCAGCTGCACAGCCATTCTTTTTACCTCCGCCGAAGTATTATATATTTCCGGCACTCCTGCAGAGAGCAAAAACAGTACCGCTCCTGCCGCAACACAGCATGCAACGGAAAAGAACATCATCTTTCTGTCGGTATCCACTGCTTTTTTCAGGTTTCCGGCCCCAAGCTGCTGTCCCACGACAATGGAAATCGCACTGCCCAATGCGATAAATATGATATTAAACATATTCTGCACGGTTGTGGTAATATTTAACGCCGCTACCGCTTCCAGTCCCCGCATGGAATAACACTGCACCAGCACCGCCTGTCCGACCGCCCACAACGCTTCGTTTATCATTAACGGAGAACCTTTTTTCAAAATCTGCTTGATCAGGTTGCGCGGAATCTCAAATGACCGGTATATTCCGACAATAAAAGGATTTTTTTCCCTGTTCCTGTGCGTCCATATGACGATAACGGCCATTTCCAGAAAACGTGCTGCCGCAGTTCCGATCGCTGCCCCGACAACCCCCAGACGCGGAAACCCGAAATTCCCGAAAATCAACGTATAATTAATCAGGAAATTAACGCCGACTGCCGCCATGCTCCCGATCATCGGGACCACCGTCTGTCCGTTTTCACGCAGGGTACTGGCATATATTACGCTCATCATGTAAGGCAGCAGGCCAACCATCATAATATGTAAATATCCGATTCCCACATCATGCGTCGCCAGAACGTTTCCTGCGTCGGCATCATTCAAAAACAGATCAATCAGCGTACCGCCCGCAAAGCCGAATAATAACATCCATACGGCTGCCACCAGCAGGCAGCAGATCAATTTAAAACGGAACGTATGGCGTACCCCTTCATAATTTCTTTGTCCAAAATACTGAGCGGCAAAAATCGAAGCGCCTGATACTGCCCCGAAAATACAGACGCCATATACGTTTACCAGCTGATTCACTATCGCTACGCCCGACATCTGTTCCGTTCCCAGCTGCCCGACCATGATATTGTCCAGTAAATTGACAAAATTGGTGATTCCATTTTGTACCAAAATCGGCAGGGCAATCACCAATACCATTTTATAAAACTGTCTATCCCCAATAAATAATTCTTTAAACCGGTTCATTTTTCTATACTCCCTCCCGCTATGTTACGCAATCCCGGCATCTTTTCATTGGGGAATACAAAATTTTAATTCCCCAGATATTGTTCGATCCCGTTTGCTATTCCTGTTACAATCTGACTCTGGTAGCTCTCATCCTGCATCCGCGCGTCTTCTTCCGGATTGGACATATATCCCATTTCCACAATCGTCACCGGGACCATACACCAGTTAATGCCGCTCATCGTATCTGTTTCCCAGACATACTGTTTTGTACATCCTGTTTCCGCTGTCAACCCGTCCAGCACACAATCTGACAGTCTGCGGCTCTGTTCATAATACTCCGCATTATACGGATTGGAGGCAGTCTGACATATTGTCATCGCGCCCTGTACCGAAGAGTCTTCCGAACCGTTGGCATGGATTCGGACAAACGCATCTGCCTGCGCTTCATTCGCGACCGCCGCCCTCTCGCTGTTGCTGATATTCACATCATTTGACGTTCTTGTATAAATCACCGTATAACCGCGGTCTTCCAGCTCTGCCCCCAGCTTCAGTGAAATATCCAAAGTAAGCTGGTACTCCGGCACACCGGTAGAACAACCGCTGGTGCCGCTGCTGACTTTTGCTTTTGTTTCTGATGCGCCAGGGCCGACCGGTTCCTGCTCCGAATTGCCCTGTGCCTGATGCCCGGCGTCGATCACGACTACCTGTCCGGCGGTATTTGCGGGTTCTGCGCCCGTATTGGTATCCGTTTCAACATTGCTGTCGATATTTTCCTCCGTATTTGCAGATTCCGCATCCGTATCAGTATCCGCTTCAACATTGCTGTCGATGTTTTCCTCCGTATTTGCAGATTCCATTGTATCCGCACCTTTTATCGCATTATTTCCTGATTCTGTATCTGCACCTTTCGCCGTATCCGCCACATCACTAACATCAGTTTCTGCTTCTGTTCTTTTTTCTGCTTCCGCTGATTCTGCTGCTTCCGCTGATCCCACTGATTCTGCTGTAGTTTGCGTTTGTCCTGCCGCTTCTTCACTTTTATTGCCGCATCCGCCAAAAAGCAGCGTTCCGAGGATCAAAACTCCCAGAAAACCTATGATATATTTCCTTTTGTTTAATTTTTTATTTCGTTTCATATCCTGATTCGTTCCTTTCATAATTCTCTTTTATAACAAAAAAACCAGGTTGCTTTGTACTGGCTTTCCATTTACCAGATACATTATACAGTGCCGTTGTTAAAAATGCAATTGCTACGAAAGAAAGGAGGCTTTTAAATAAATATTAGTTCCAAACATCAAAAAATGTCGCTTTTTAGTTATCAATAACTAAAAATGCAAAAAAAGAGAGAGCTGCGTCAATCCGCAATTCTCTCCCTCTTTATTTTATCATTCGCAGTCAAATATTCCAAAAGCCGTTATAACAATTATGTAATAACCGGATTGTTTACTTCACGCTTACACTTCAAATATCAAATCTCCGTATGACGGCATCGGCCATCTGTCTTTATCAACAAGCATTTCCAGTTTATCGACCGGTGCCCGCAACGCATCCATCGCGGCTCTTACGGTATCTTTATAATAAACCGCTTTTTCCCTGCCGTCTTCCATTTTCGCAGCTTTTTCGGTCACATCCTGCAAAGTGGAAAGCGCATATTTTGCTTCCGAAAGCAGATCGGAAATTTCTGTCAAAAGGCCGGTCTGTACGCTGACATTTGCGTTGCAGGCTTCTTTGACTTTTATAATGGAATCCGCGATTTCAATCGTTGCTTTTACAACGGCCGGAATGATCTGTTTCGAAGCGATATCAATCATGGCTCGCGCCTCAATATTGATTGATTTGGAGTATGCTTCGTATTGTATTTCAGCACGGGACTCCAATTCCGCGCGGGTAAATACGCCGAATTTTTCAAATAACGCAACCGCTTTTTCCGTAGTCAAAGCCGGAATCGCGTCGACCATAGAGCGGATATTCGGAAGCCCTCTTCTTTCCGCTTCCGCTACCCATTCGTCGGAATAGCCGTTTCCGTTAAAAATAATCCTCTGGTGTTCCGTCGCATAACGTTTGATCAGGTCATGTACGGCCATACCGAAATTCTCCGCCTGTTCCAGTTCGTCGCACGCTTCCGCGAAAGCCTCCGCTACGATCGTGTTCAAAACAACGTTTGACTCCGAAATCGAATCAATCGAACCTACCATACGGAACTCAAATTTATTTCCGGTAAAAGCAAATGGTGAAGTCCTGTTCCGATCCGTCGCGTCTTTCGCAAAATCAGGCAGTGTTTTTACACCCGTTTCCAATCTTCCGCCGGACAGGCTGTGTGTTGCTTCGCCAGTACTGATCAACTGCGACAATACGTCCTGCAGCTGCTCCCCGAGGAAAACGGAAAGAATCGCAGGCGGCGCTTCGTTCGCGCCCAACCGATGGTCGTTCCCGACATCCGCCGCCGATTCACGCAGCAGGTCGGCATGCGTATCCACCGCTTTCAAAATACAGCAGAGCACTAATAAAAACTGTACATTTTCATGAGGCGTTTTGCCCGGATCCAGCATATTGATGCCGTCGTCCGTCGTAATCGACCAGTTATTATGTTTGCCGGAACCGTTTACACCGGCAAACGGTTTCTCATGAAGCAGACAGGTCATTCCGTGACGCCCCGCCACTTTCTTTAACGTTTCCATTACTAACTGGTTGTGGTCCACGGCAATATTTGCTTCTTCAAAAATCGGAGCGATCTCATGCTGCGCCGGAGCCACTTCATTGTGCTGCGTTTTCGCCGGTACGCCCAGTTTCCACAGTTCTTTATTTACATCCCGCATATAAGACGCGATCCGCTCCCGAATGGAACCAAAATAGTGATCCTCCATCTCCTGTCCTTTCGGAGGCATAGCGCCGAATAAGGTACGACCGGTAAAAATCAGATCTTTTCTGCGTAAATATTTCTCCCTGTCCACCAAAAAATATTCCTGCTCCGCGCCGACGGACGGCCTGGCTTTTCTGGAAGTTGTATTTCCGAATAATCTCAACAGGCGGATCGACTGTTTATTAATAGCTTCCATGGAACGCAAAAGCGGCGTCTTCTGGTCTAACGCTTCCCCGGTATAGGAGCAAAACGCCGTAGGGACGCAAAGTATCATGCCGGCGGCGTCCTGTCTGACAAACGCCGGAGAAGTGCAATCCCACGCCGTATATCCTCTGGCCTCAAACGTGGCCCGCAAACCGCCGGACGGAAAAGAGGACGCGTCCGGTTCGCCTTTGATCAGTTCTTTTCCGGAAAATCCCATCAGTACTTTTCCGTTTTCCATCGGAGCGCCGATAAAGGAATCATGCTTTTCCGCCGTAACACCCGTCAGCGGCTGGAACCAGTGAGTATAATGCGTCGCCCCCTTTTCAATCGCCCACTCTTTCATTTCATGCGCGATCACGTCCGCAGTTGCCAGATCCAACTCTTTGCCTTCTTTAATCGTATCTTTTAATTTCTGGTATACTTTTTTCGGCAGACGTTCCTGCATCACGGTATCGTTAAATACATTTTCGCCAAAAATGTCCGCTGCATTAAAATATTCACTCATAGCATTACTCCCTTTCTCTATTTTCTATGTATTTCAAATATTATGAAATAAGGGCATTCCACCTGAATGGAACGCCCTTGTTCATCTGATAAAGTTACAATACATCAAATCCGGTCTAATTGCAAGCATCAAAACAAATTTTAAAAGTTTTGTCAAAAAACCAGATGATCCTTTTTAAATTTTTGACAAAACATACAAAAATAATAAACTGTTTATGCTTTCCCGATCGAACCGAATAATTCCATTTTAGTTTTAACCGTTTCCTTGATCGCCTCAAAACCAGGAAGCAGTAATTTTCTCGGATCATATCCTTTGCCCTGCTGATCCTTGCCTTCTTCAATATATTTTCTGGTAGCTTCTGCAAAAGAAAGCTGACATTCCGTATTTACGTTAATTTTGGCTACGCCGAGTGAAATCGCTTTCTTTACCATATCATCCGGGATACCTGTCCCGCCGTGAAGTACTAACGGCAGTTCTCCGGTCAGCTGCTGAATCGCATCCAGCGTTTCAAAACTTAATCCCTGCCAGTTTGCCGGATATTTGCCATGGATGTTGCCGATACCTGCCGCCAGCATGTCTACTCCAAGATCTGCGATTGCCTTACATTCTTTCGGATCCGCACATTCGCCTGCGCCAATCACACCGTCTTCTTCGCCGCCGATTGCGCCGACTTCCGCTTCTAATGACATTCCTTTTTCCGCACAGATTTTAACCAGTTCTTTCGTATTTTTCACGTTTTCTTCAATCGGGCTGTGAGAACCGTCATACATGATGGAAGAAAAACCTGCTTCCACACATTTTAAACATGCGTCATAACTGCCGTGGTCTAAATGGATTGCTACCGGAACCGTAATTCCCATTTCCTCCAGCATGCCTTTTACCATGCCTACAACGGTCTTATATCCGCACATATATTTTCCTGCGCCTTCGGATACTCCTAAGATCACCGGTGAATTATTTTCCTGCGCCGTCTGCAGAATTGCTTTGGTCCACTCTAAATTGTTAATATTAAACTGGCCAACCGCATAATGTCCGGCTTTTGCTTTCTGTAACATTTCTTTTGCTGAAACTAACATGACTGTTCCTCCCAATATCTTTATTTTATTCAGGCATAGTCTGCCTTTTGCATGTACTTCATACACCTCTATTATATCTCTGTTTCTTTCCTGTTGTAAAGCCAAATTCAGGACAGATGCAAAATATTTTTTAACGACGGCGGAAATGACGTCCCTCTTCGCGCGGAAAGAAGCGGTATATTTTTCGGATGCACCGGATGCGGGATCTCTTTTACTTTAATTTTCATTCCGTCGGAAATGACATCGATCGTCACGTCCGTATGTTCTCCGCCAAACTCGCCGTCCAGCGTCCACGGCAGCTTTTCCTCCGTATGAAATGTAACGTGGTCGGTCTTAAAACAGACAATCAGTTCCGTTTCTTCTTTAATATTTATCATACCGGAAAGGATCCGGTTTAACTGCACCGGGTTTTTTGGCGTCTTGATCAAAACAACTTCATATTTGCCGTCGTTTAAGCCGACGTCTTTGATAAAATTCGTCTTTACACCGGCAATATAATTGGAATTGCTGACCATACCGTAGCAAAATACGTCTTCAATCACTTTGTCTTCATATTCTACCCGCATGGCTATTTCGTCTAGTCCGTGCCAGCGTTTTGCGCTTTCCACAAAATAAGCGGCATGTCCCAGTACATTTTTTAATTCCTGTTTCGTGGCATAAGATACGTCCGTCAACACTCCAAATGCCGCCACGTATACGTATGTCTGCCCGTTAAATTCCGCAAGGTCGCACGAAAATTCCACGCCTTCCACCGCCGTCTGCGCGGCTGTCATGATCCGTTTGGGAATCTTCAGGGAATTGGCAAAATCATTGGTACTTCCTGCCGGTATGTAACCGATCGGCAGATTTTTGCCGCTTTCTCTCATACCGGTCACTGTTTCGTCCAGCGTACCGTCGCCGCCACTGCACACCACCAGGCTGTAGTCCTCGCCCATATTTACTATCTGATTATAAGCATCGCCTTTCTCCTGCGTCGGATGAATCGTCACTTCATATCCGTTTTTTACCATCAGATCTACTATGTCTGATAATTTGTTTTTAATCTGCCCTTTTCCGGAAAGCGGATTATAAACAAATAACAACTTCCTGCTCATTCCCTAATCTCCTTTGGTTTTTAGATTTTCCGCAACTTTGCTAATTTTTCTCAACCGATGATTTACCCCTGATTTCCCCACAGGCGGTGTCAGATAACTCCCCAATTCTAAAAGTGAAGCTTCCGGATATTCCAGACGCATCTGCGCCGTTTCCCGCAAATTTGCCGGAAGCTTTTCCAGTCCGATCCTTTCTTTGATGTACTGAATATCTTCGATCTGGCGTACTGCGGCGTTTACCGTTTTATTGATATTTGCGGTTTCACAGTTTACCTGACGGTTTACATTATTGCGCATATTTTTCAAAATACGCACATTTTCCAGATCCAATAATGCTTTATGGGCCTCCATCACGTTCAATATATCCACAATCTGGGACCCCTCTTTTAAATACACGACATAATGGCGTTTTCGTTCCACTACTTTGGAATCCACACCGAAACTGTTGATCATACTCTGCAGCTGCCCTGCCTTGCCGGCAGAAGCGCATACAATTTCAAAATGATACGATTTGCCCGGATCACTGATCGAACCGGCGCTTAAAAACGCCCCGCGGATAAACGCCCGCTGACAGCAGTTCCGCTGCACAAGAAGCCCATTGACAAGTTCGTCTTTTACTGTTACCCGTCCGTTATCATCGATCATACGCAGCGTATGGAGCATTTTTTCCACTTTCTCACTGCCGCATACCTGTACCCGGTAATTTCGCTGCCTGTTTCCGCGGCGCGATACGCTTCCCACGACTTCCAGTTCCACTTCGAAACCGAACACCTGCCTTACAAGAGTTAAAAACTTTCTTGCCAGTCCGTTATTTTCCGTATCTACCTGCAGCGCCGCATGTCCCTGACTGCCGGTCAGACGGCCCGCATGTTCCGCACTGTCGGCCAGGCGTTCCGCACATTCCTGGCTGCCGGTCAGACGGCCCGCGAAAGCGATAACCGCCGCCAGTTCCGCAATCCGGCAATGCCTGCCTTTGCTTTCATATCTTACTAATTCCGCTTTTACATCCGCTGAAAACGACATGACATTCCCCTATCACTTTGTGTCTTTTTCTATATCCCGGTGCTCGATCTTAATGCCGATGCCCGGTATCTGCCCCAGTTTTTTATAAAGCTCGTTTGCCATTGTCACCGAACGGTGCTTGCCCCCGGTACAGCCAACGCCGATAATCAACTGATTTTTACCCTCTTTAATATACCTTGGGATCAGAAACTGAATCAAATCCCACAACTTGCGGATAAATTCCTCCGCATCCGGCTCTGACAGGACATACCGCTGTACTTCCGCATCGTTGCCGGTTTTCCGTTTCAAATCTTCCACGTAATAAGGATTCGGCAGAAAACGAACGTCAAATACAAGATCCGCATCTCCCGGAATCCCGTATTTGAACCCGAAAGAAAGCACGTGTACAAACAGGCTCGTATAGTCTTTATTGTCTACAAAAATACTTCCCAGTTCTTTCCGCAGTTCCCTTGTTAGCAAATGGCTCGTATCGATAATGTAATTTGCCTGTTCCCGCAAAAATTTCAATCGCCTGCGTTCTTCAAAAATCCCCTCGTCGACTCTGGCTCCGCCGGAAAGCGGATGCGTGCGACGCGTTTCTTTATACCTTTTGATCAGCACGGAATCTTCCGCATCCAGAAACAGGATTTCATACTCGATCTGCTCGCAGCTCAATTCCTCCAGCACCATATCCAGTTCTTCCAGAGCCTGTCCGTTCCGGATATCCAGTCCCAGCGCCACTTTTTGGCTCCCGGACTGAATACCCGCCAGCTGCACAAATTTTTCAATCAGCGCAATCGGCAGGTTATCCACACAAAAATACCCCATATCCTCCAGCATTTTCAATGCAGTACTTTTTCCTGCGCCGGACATTCCGGTCAAAATCACAAATCGCATCGTTTTCTCCCATCAGAATTTTCCCAAAAGCTTCACTTCCGGCTCTATCCGGACGCCGGAAGTTTCATATACCCGATCCTGCACCTCTTTGATCAGCCGCCAAATTTCCGCCGCCGTAGCAGTTCCTCTGTTGATCACAAAACCGCTGTGTTTTTCGGAAACCTGCGCGTCCCCGACCCGGTATCCTTTCAAACCGGCGTCTTCGATCAGTTTTCCGGCAAAATGTCCCGGCGGCCTTTTAAACGTACTTCCCGCGCTCGGATATTCCAGCGGCTGCTTTTCCACGCGTTTTTTCCGCAGTTCTTCCATCCTCGCCAGAATTTCTTCCTGACGTCCCGGCTGCAGTCGGAATACCGCCTCCAGCACAATATAACCTCTCTCCGCAATACAACTGTGCCGATAGGAAAGTTCCAGTTCTTCCGATAAAACTTTTTGAACCTCTCCCCAGGAAGTAAGCACGGACGCTTCCGTAAGAATGTCTTTCATCTCTCCTCCGTAAGCGCCGGCATTCATCACGAGGGCGCCGCCGACCGTTCCCGGAATCCCGGCCGCAAACTCCATCCCCGTCAGACAGGCCTGGCAGGCTGCGGACGCAATCTGCGATAACAACGCTCCGGCCTGTGCGTATACCAAATGTCCTTCTGTCCTGATCTGCTGCGCCTGCCTGCAGATTTCAATGACCGCGCCGCGGATACCATGATCGGACACCAGAAGATTGCTGCCGTTACCGATCACAGTCACCGGCACCTCCCATTTTCGGCACAGTTCTATCGTACCGCGTATTTCTTCCGTTTTCGGCTGCAGCAGATAATCGGCCGCGCCGCCAACGCGAAACGTCGTATGACGGCTCATCGCCTCGTTTCTCAGAATTTGTTTCTCATCCAACAGGGAAAAAAGTTCGCTTTCAAAACTCATAGGTTTTCCTTTCCGTCCGTCCCGGCGCACTCTGTGGTATCACAGGAGGCAAAATAACCCCAATATCATCCTGTATTACTGTTATGCTTCTTTCAGGAAAGCAATATAGCCTCGGAATGCTTCATAAATATCCGCTTTATTGGCAATTTCCCACGGAGCATGCATATTAAGAAGCGCCACGCCGCTGTCTATCACCTGCATGCCGTAATTTGCCAGAATATAGGCGATCGTTCCGCCGCCGCCAGCATCTACTTTTCCGAGCTCCGCAGTCTGGTAAGATACGCCGTTTCTGTCCAGAATATCTCTTAATAAAGCAATATATTCCGGATTTGCATCATTAGAACCGCTCTTTCCTCTGGAACCGGTATATTTGTTAAACACCAGTCCTTTTCCGAAATAAGCGGAATTTTTCTTTTCCATGATCGACGGAAAATTCGGATCAAACGCCGCGCTGACGTCAGAAGACAATACCATCGAATTGGCAAGCGCCCTCCTTAACGAAAGTTCCGAATAATTTCCGATGAGGTTCATGATTTCCGCCACGCAGTTTTCAAAAAACCGCGAATGCATACCAGTCGCCCCAACGCTGCCGATCTCTTCTTTGTCCACAAGCAGGCAAACGCTCGTATGCTCCGGTTCTTCCACCTCAAACATCGCCCGGAACGACGGATAAGCGCATACCCGGTCGTCATGCCCGTATCCCATAATCATACTGCGGTCCAGCCCATAATCTCTGGCACGTCCCGCCGGCACTATTTCAATTTCAGCCGAGAGGAAGTCCTCTTCCTCAATACCCATCTGGCTTTCCAGTATATGCAGAATATTCGCTTTTACCGCTTCTTTTTCTTTCTCCGCTTTTTCTTTCGCCGGAGCCGGAATGCTGCCGATCAGCACATTCAGGTTTTCCCCTTCGATCACTTTGGACGCTTTCTTTTCCATCTGCTCACCGGACAAATGAACCAGCAGGTCGCTGATACCGAATACCGGCTCGTCTTCGTCTTCTCCGATCACAATATCGATGCAGGTCAGGTCCTTTTTCACAATCGTTCCGTGCAGAGCCAGCGGAAGCGTCACCCATTGATACTTTTTAATGCCGCCATAGTAGTGCGTGTCAAAAAAAGCCAGTTCCGTGTCTTCGTAAAGCGGATTCTGTTTTAAGTCGATACGCGGCGAATCAATATGCGCGCCCAGAATACTCATGCCTTCTTCGAGATCTTTTTTTCCGAGCACAAACATCGCCATGGATTTTCCCATATTTACCGCATAAATTTTATCGCCGGCTTTTAACGGCTCTCCGCTTTCTATCGCGCTCTCCAACTCTTTAAATCCGGCTGCCCGGGCCTGTGATGCAAATTCTTCCACACATTCCCTCTCTGTCTTGCAGTCGGAAAGAAATATGCGGTAATCTTCCGCAAAATCAAATACTTTCTGTTTTTCTTCTTCACTATATTTTTCCCATGCGTTTTCTCTTTCCAATTTTCCCTCTCCTTTTCTTTTCCTTTTTTATAATGCTGATTCTTCTGCCCGAAAAAAATATTCAGGCTTCCAGATCTTTGCAGTCGTCGTCGTTTAGCCCAAGATTCCTCTGTACCCGCTGATACAGTTCATGCGCCGCGCTGTATCCCATTTTCTTTGTCCTGTAATTAACGGCTGCCGCTTCGCAGATTACCGCCAGATTCCGTCCCGGACGGATCGGAAGCGACTGGCATACGACTTTATTCCCGAGCAGTTCCATATATTCATCTTCGAGCCCCATACGGTCATACTCTTTATCTTTCTTCCATTCTTCCAGTTTTATCACCAGATCAATATTCTGCTTTTCTTTTACGCTTTCCACGCCGAACATTGTCTTGACGTCAATGATTCCGATCCCGCGCAGTTCGATAAAGTAACGGGTCACTTCCGGCGAAGTGCCTACCAGCGTTCTGTCGTTGATTTTACGGATTTCCACGACGTCGTCCGTAACCAGACGGTGCCCGCGCCGGATCAGCTCCAATGCGGCCTCGCTTTTTCCGATACCGCTCTCGCCCATAATCAGGACGCCTTCCCCATACACATCCACAAGCACTCCGTGGATGGAAATACACGGCGCCAGTTCAAAGGACAGTAAATAAATGAGTTCCGCCATAAACGCCGAAGTTTCTTTCTTTGTACCCAGGCACGGAATCCCGTTTTTATTTGCCAGGCGTAAAAAAGCTTCCCCCGGTTCAAATCCCCGGCAAAAAATGACGCAGGGCATTTTATAAGATAAAAATTCATGGTAAATAGTATCTTTTTTGATCGGATCCATATGCTGCAAAAAGGAATATTCCACCGTCCCCAATATCTGGACCCTGTCCTCCTGGAAATGCTCGAAATATCCATTCAGCTGCAGCGCCGGACGGTTTACGTCCCGTTTTTTAATCTGCACCTGCTCCAGATCAATATGGGGCGTAAATACGGTCAATTCCATTTTTTCTACCAGTTTTTTTACGTTTACACCTGACATAACTTCCTCCCTTTCTTCTGCCTGTTTGTATCATAGAAAATCTCAATACGTTAACTCTTTAGTCTGTTGTGGTTTTTTCTATCGTGTTTTTTTCTGCTGCATGGAAAAAACCATAGACGGATTTTGCCGAGCTTTCATTCATCCCCGGTACATTTTTTAACACGTCCACATCCGCCGTCCTGATTTCTTCGATTGACGCAAAATATTTCATCAATGCTTTTCGCCGTACCGTTCCGATACCGGAAATATCGTCCAGGACAGATCGTACCTGCCCTTTCATCCGCAGGGAACGATGATATTCTATGGCAAACCGGTGCGCCTCATCCTGTATTCTCGTAATTAGCTGAAATCCTTCGCTGTGGCGGTCGATCGGAAGTTCTGCATTATGGTAATACAGGCCGCGCGTGCGGTGATTATCGTCTTTTACCATCCCGCACACCGGAATCGCAATATCCAGTTCTTCCAGAACCCGTTCCGCTATATTTACCTGCCCGCGCCCGCCGTCCATCATAATCAGATCCGGGAATTTGGTAAAACTGCCGACTTCCTGCGGCAAATCCTTTTTTTTCAGTTCTTCTTTTTCCTGCTGCCCATGCACAAAACGCCTCGTCAGCACTTCTTTCATCGAAGCATAATCGTCCGGTCCCTGCACGGTCCTCAATTTAAATTTCCGGTAATCGCTGCGGCATGGTTTTCCTTTTTCATATACGACCATAGAACCGACGCTCTCATAACCGCTCGTATTGGAAATATCATATGCTTCAATGCGCTGCAGACGCTCCATGTTCAGAAGTTTCGCAATCTCCCTGACAGCGCCCAGCGTTCTGCCCTCTTCCCTTTTTATTTTTTCTTTATCCTGGCTTAAGACTAACTGCGCATTTTTTGCCGCCAGCTCCACTAATTTTTCTTTTACGCCCTTTTTTGGTACGCGGATCCTTACTTTCTGTCCTCTCTTTTTCGCCAGCCATTCCGCTACGATTTCTTCGTCTTCGATGTCTTCCTGCAGAATAATCTCTTTTGGAATAAACGGCGTACCCGCATAAAACTGTTTGACAAAACTGCCCAGAATCTGCCTGTTTTTATCCTCCGCCGCAATCCGCACGTAAAAATGCTCCCTGCCGATCAGCCTGCCGTCCCGCACAAAAAACACCTGCACAACGGCGTCTTCGCCGTCTGCAGCAAATGCAATGATATCTTTATCTTCGCCGTCCGTATTGGTAATCTTCTGCTTCTGCGCTATCTGCCTGACGCTTTTTAACAGTTCCCGGTATTCAATGGCTTTTTCAAAATCAAGCTGTTCGGAGGCCGCCGTCATTTTCGCTTCCACTTCCCGAATGACCGCCGTATAATTTCCGTTTAAAAATTCCAACGCTTTTGAAATATTTTCCCGGTACTCTTCTCTGCCAATCGCTCCCTGGCACGGCGCCTCGCAGCGTTTGATATGGTAATTCAGGCATGCCCGCTCTTTTCCGATATCACGCGGCAAAACGCGGCTGCAGGTACGGATCGCATATAATTTCTGCAGCAATTCTATCGTTTCCCGCACGGAATCGGAACTGGTATACGGCCCGAAATATTTCGATTTGTCTTTTTTCATCTGACGCGAAAAGAGGACCCTGGGGAACTCCTCCCCCAACGTCACCTTAATATAAGGATATGTCTTGTCATCCTTTAATACAGTATTATATTTTGGCCGGTGCTCTTTAATCAGATTACATTCCAGCACGAGCGCCTCTAACTCGGAATCCGTTATGATATACTCAAAACGTTTAATATGCGTTACCATTTTCTCGATTTTCGGCCCTTTATTCCTGCTTGACTGAAAATACTGACGCACCCTGTTTTTCAGGCTGACCGCCTTTCCGACATAGATAATGGCGTCCGCAGCGTCATGCATAATATAGACCCCCGGCCTGTTCGGCAGCTTTTTCAATTCTTCGTCCAGTTGAAACACCGCTTATCACCTGCCTAACGACCGCCGTTCAGCAGTTTTTCCAGACGTTTTTCCTCCGAAAGTTCTTCTTCCGATTTCTCTTTCTTTTCCGAACTTTTCCCGGAATCCCCGTCTTTCTTCGAATCTGTTTTCGCTGCATCCTTTTTCCCGGAATCCCCGTCTTTCTTCGAATCTGTTTTCGCTGCATCCTCTTTCCCGGAATCTGCTTCCGACTTGCTTTCTTTCTCAGAATCCGTTTCTTTCTTTTTTAAAGACGGTTTTTCTGAAGACTCTTTTGTTGGTTTTTCAAAAACGTTTTTTTGGGTTTTGGAAGTTTCTTCCGTTTCTTCTTCCGGTTCCGGAATCCCTTTGATCCGGCGGAAAATCTTCATAAATTCTTTTCCGGTAATAGTTTCATGTTCAAACAGGTGTTCCGCGATCTGATCCAGTACGTCGCGGTTTTCCAGTAAAAGTTTCTTCGCTTCTTCATAGGCATCATGCAGGATCTTCATCACTTCTTTATCGATCTCAGCCGCCGTTTCATCCCCGCAGTTTAATACTGCCCTGCCGTCCAGATAACGATTTTCTATTGATTCCAGGCCCATTAATCCAAATTTTTCAGACATTCCGTACTGCGTCACCATCGCACGGGCCATTTTTGTCGCTTTTTCAATATCGTTCGACGCCCCGGTCGTCACGGAATCAAATACGATCTCTTCCGCCGCACGCCCTGCCATAAATGTCACAATATGGGCCAGCAGTTCTTTTTGCGTCATCAGGTATTTTTCTTCTTCCGGCACCTGCATAACATAGCCGAGCGCGCCCATCGTCCTCGGTACGATCGTGATCTTCTGCACCGGTTCCGCATCTTTCTGCAAAGCGGTTGTCAGTGCATGGCCCACTTCATGATAAGCCACAATCCGTTTCTCTTCTTTGCCCAAAATACGGTCTTTTTTCTCTTTCCCGGCAATAACTACTTCCACCGACTCAAACAAATCCTGCTGCGTGACATATTTTCTGCCGTTCTTTACCGCATTGATCGCCGCTTCGTTGATCATATTTGCCAAATCGGAACCAACTGCCCCCGATGTAGCCAGGGCAATCTCATCCAAATCTACGGAATCGTCCATCAGTACGTCTTTGGAATGTACTTTTAACGTTTCCACACGGCCTTTCAAATCCGGTTTTTCCACAATGATACGCCGGTCAAAACGTCCCGGCCTCAGCAGCGCCTTATCTAAAATTTCCGGGCGGTTCGTCGCCGCCAGGATCAAAAGTCCTTTCGACGTATCGAAACCATCCATTTCCGCCAAAAGCTGATTTAGCGTCTGTTCCCGTTCGTCGTTCCCGCCGTAATGGCTGTCACGACTCTTTCCGATCGCATCAATTTCGTCAATAAAGATAATGCACGGCGCCTGTTTCTGCGCTTCTTTAAACAGATCGCGCACTCTGGACGCGCCGACGCCGACAAACATTTCCACAAAATCGGAACCTGCCAGTGAGAAAAACGGCACATTCGCTTCGCCGGCAACCGCTTTTGCCAGCAGTGTTTTACCGGTACCCGGAGGTCCTACCAGCAGCGCCCCTTTCGGAAGCTTGGCGCCGATCTCTGTATATTTTTTCGGATTGTGCAGGAAATCAACGACTTCCTGCAGGGATTCTTTTGCTTCATCCTGTCCCGCCACATCTGCAAAAGTCACTCCTGTCTTTCTTTCCACATATACTTTCGCATTGGATTTGCCGACGCCCATAACGCCGCCGCTTCCGCCCATACGGCGCATGGCGAACGCAAGGATAATCCAGATCAGGGCGATCGGGATCAGGAAACTCAAAATATTATAAATAACCGCAGAAGTATTGTTCGGGATCGTGCCTTCTATCTCTACTTTATGCTCTTTTAACAACGGGAGCAGTTCTTCATCGTTAATCCGGGCCGTAAAATAGTTTACCTCCATCAAAGCAGCCAACTGCTCGTTTTCCGGCAAATCTGATTTTTCTTTTTTCTCTTTCTTCGGCGTAATATTAATCTGATAGCTTTCAAATTTGACGCTCTCTACCTGATCTTTTTCCACCATTTCCAGAAATTCCGTGTACGTAACTTCCTGGGAACTCATGCGGTTGATGCGGTTCGTCAAAAAACTCATAATAAACAGAACAAATAGTGCCGCGAAAATAAAAACAAGAAGTGTCTGTCCATTCCTGTTCCCATTGCTATTTCCATTATTATTTCCCTGATTATTTTTATTCTGGTTGTTACTGTTATCCATGTTTCCTCCTCGTTGTAAATGCATCATTTTCCTGCATACATACCATAACATTATAGAATTATTCCCCGGCAAAATCAACTGCTAGTTGGTGAAGTTTTTGTGTGGAATCCTAAAGTTTTTCTAAACTGTATCATTACAGCTTCTACGGCGCGGAAATATGGCGGTATAAAAAATATTATCAGAAACTGGCAGCACCGTCCCCTCCCCACTCTGTGAAAAGTAGCAACCGCTGCGCGGCATGGAAATGAATTTTCAAAATTGTCTGGATTTATTATTTCCCAGGTTGTATAATAAATACGTGTGTTTAAAATTTTACAAAAAGGAGTACTACCAAAATCAGCACTATTTAATTATATGTTTCACAGGAGGAAAGAAGAATGTCCGTAAAATATGTCTTTGTCACCGGCGGCGTTGTATCAGGTCTTGGAAAAGGAATCACTGCCGCTTCCCTCGGAAGGCTTTTAAAAGCACGCGGATTTAAAGTTACCATGCAAAAATTCGACCCTTATATCAATATGGATCCGGGAACAATGAACCCGGTACAGCATGGCGAGGTATTTGTTACGGACGACGGAGCCGAAACAGATTTGGATCTTGGCCATTATGAACGTTTTATTGATGAAAGCCTGAGCAAAAACTCCAATGTTACCACCGGGAAAGTTTACTGGTCCGTATTGCAGAAAGAACGCCGCGGCGATTTTGGCGGCGGTACCGTTCAGGTCATCCCGCATATTACAAACGAGATCAAAAGCCGTTTTTACCGTAATTTTACATCGGATGAAACGCATATTGCCATTATTGAAGTCGGCGGTACGGTCGGCGACATTGAAAGCCAGCCGTTTCTGGAATCTATCCGGCAGTTCCAGCATGAAGTCGGCCATGAAAACGCGATCCTCATCCACGTGACGCTGATTCCTTATATCAAGGCCTCTGGAGAATTAAAAACAAAACCGACGCAGGCAAGCGTCAAAGAACTGCAGGGAATGGGGATTCAGCCGGATATTATCGTCTGCCGTTCCGAACATCCGCTGGATCAGAAACTGCGTGACAAAATCGCCCTGTTCTGTAACGTTCCGAGTAACCGCGTCCTGCAAAATCTGGACGTTACTTATTTATATGAAGCTCCGCTCGTTATGGAAAAAGAAAATCTGGCCAAAGCTGCCTGCGAATGTCTGCACCTCCCATGCCCGGAACCGGACCTGAGCGACTGGGAAGATATGGTAGACGCACTCCGCCATCCGACACAGGAAGTAGAGATCGCACTGGTCGGCAAATATATCCAGCTTCACGACGCCTATATTTCCGTTGTGGAAGCTTTAAAACACGGCGGTATCGCCAGCCGTGCGACTGTAAACATCAAATGGCTTGATTCCGAACTGGTAAACGACGAAAATGTCGGCGAACTGTTAAAAGACGTGCAGGGAATCCTTGTTCCCGGCGGATTCGGCGACAGGGGCATTGTCGGCAAAATTGCCGCGATCAAATATGCCCGGGAAAATAATGTTCCGTTTCTGGGCCTGTGCCTCGGCATGCAGCTGTCAATTATTGAATTTGCAAGAAATGTCTGCGGACTGCATGACGCCCACAGTATTGAACTGGATTCCACAACGACCCATCCGGTCATTTCTTTAATGCCAGACCAGGACGGCGTGGAAGATATCGGCGGAACACTGCGGCTCGGCTCGTACCCATGCGTGCTGGACAAGTCTTCCAAAGCCTATGCTACATATGGCGAAGAAACGATACAGGAACGCCACCGCCACCGTTATGAAGTCAACAATGATTACCGTGAAATTTTGTCGAAAAACGGCATGTTGCTGTCCGGTATTTCTCCGGACGGCCGTATTGTGGAAATGATAGAACTTCCCGGCCACCCATGGTTTATAGCGACACAGGCGCACCCGGAATTTAAGTCCCGGCCAAACCGTCCGCATTTGCTGTTTAAAGGGTTTGTAGACGCCGCTTTGCGGTATGGGAAATAAAAGCAATATAGATGTAAAAAGGGATTGCCGGCAAAATAAATTCATTTCTATTTTGCAGCAATCTCCTTTATTAATACGGATGCCTGCCAATCCTCTCGACCAGTACGTTCTTTCCTTTACTGATTTCAGCATCGCACCAATAAAAGTATATTCTCAAGTCCGTTCCGGGATGAATCAGTTTCAAATGCGGAGAACACTCTATATCCTTGGATCTTGACACAGCTTTGCCCTCTACCTGCTCACTGTATGTAAATGAAAATATCAAATCTTTCGTATGTTTTGGATCCGGTGCACATTCCCCTTGTAACCGTGCCGACAAAATCTGCGCCGATCCTCTTCATTGCCATCCCCCGCCGCCATAAAGCCATTCGGCAAACTTCCATGATATTGGCAAAAATCCCGTTTGTCCCAATCATAAGCAGATAAAATCGTCAGATAACGCAGACAAAGTTCCTGCGCGCCCATACGTACGTCCCTTACTCCGCCCCGGGTGGCCTGACGAAACTCTTCACATTCCGCCATATTCCGAAGAAGCACCCGCACTTTCGGCAATGCCATAATATTTCTGATTTCTCAGAAATTCAGAGGCAATCCTCCGGTATTTACTCTCCTGAATACGTCAAACTTGACGATCTGCGGACATTTTTCATCCAGTATATTTACTGCCAGCTCCGTATCTTCAATCCTACCTTGCAGTTTCGGTTCCAGATCTTAAAAATATTTTTTCTCACAATGAGATAAATATTGTATTTTTTCTAAAGAAAATTCATTGTTTAAATAAGAATGAATCGTCGATAAACGCTGCATACCGTCAATTACGCTTTTATTGCTTTCTCCGTCTTCATCCAGATAAAAAGCCGGTATCGGAATCCGAAGCAACAACGATTCAATCAATGCGCTTTTTCGCTTTTTATCCCATACCAGATTTCTCTGGTATTCCGGAGTTAAATTCAACTTATCCGTCGCAATCCAGTGTTCTACCTGAAATGCTGTAATCATTTTTTGAACAACACGAATGTTCTGAACATCATACGGTTCATTGTTTTCTGTATTTTCATTATCGGTATCTGCTTCAATACCACTGTATTCCGCTTCCGTTTCATCAGCCAACTTTAAGTTTTCCGAAAGTACCGGCTCTTGTTTTTTCATCAATGGATACCTCCCCCTCTTGTTCCCAACGCAAACAGGAATCCACTGTCTGTTATCCCAAAATCATAACATATTTCTGTTTTACAACTCCTGCTTCCTGGAGCGGGAATGTTGCCAGAACAGCCAGATCGCCAGCACAATCGCCGCCATATATCCTACGCAGCCGAGCGCTGGGATTCCTAACAGTTTCGGCTTCATATCCGTCATGCAGATCAGGCTGGAACTAATTAACAGCGCCGATACCAGAAGTCCCAATACAATATCGCGTACCAGGTTATTTAACATCCGCGACAGATCCGTTGTCGCATGCAGGTCAAGGTTCAACCTTGTCTGTCCTTTCATAAACATATGGAGCAGGTCGGACGTTACACCCGGAATATCAATCGCTTTCCGCAAAGAGCGGAATATCGTTTTCCCGTTGCTCTTCATTTCCTTTTTCAGGTCAAACTGCTGCATGAAACGCTTTCTCATTCTGGCAGCCGCCACTGACAGTACGTCGATTTCCGGCGCCACGTCAGCCACAACACCTTCAATCGTCGCCAACCCGCGCACCAGCATTGTCAAATTGCTCGGGATACCGATTTTATTCCGGCTCATAGCGTCAAAAAAATCATCCATAACGGAGGACAGATTGATCCCGCCCAGATCGGACGTTACATATTTGGTAATGATATCGTCAATATCCATGTACAGGCGATGATGGTCGATCCTGCCCTTAATATCGCCCAGCGAAATCAGCGCATCTTTGATCTGGTTGCTGTCTTTTTCCGCAATACCGGCGATAATATCGTCCAGAAGAATCCGGTCATGGTTCGAAAGCCTCCCCATCATTCCCATATCGATCCAGACAATTTTCCCATCACGGATACGGATATTTCCGGGATGCGGATCCGCATGGAAAAACCCGTCTTCCAGAATCTGCTTCATATAGTTATCCGCCAGTTTTATCCCGATCTCTTCGAGGTCATAGCCATCTCTGACCAGCGCCTTTTTCTTATCTACGCCGTCGCCGCCGATATATTCCATAACCAGAACCTGGCTGGTCGTATAATTACGATAAAGCCGCGGATAGGAAACGTATGCAATACCTTTATTCAGTTTCCCGAACTCTTCCATGTTGGCGGCTTCCATCAAAAAATTCATTTCTTCCTGCGCCACATTCCACATTTCATCCAAAACTTTGTCAAAATCTACGGCTTCCAGGCTGCTGTTGTAGCGCAGAAGTTTTGTCCCACGGTGCAGAAGCGAAATGTCTTTCGACATCGTATCATAGACGCCTTCGCGCAGCACTTTTACAACTACTTCTTCTCCGCTTTTTAAAACCGCTTTGTGCACCTGCGCGATCGAAGCCGCCCCTAACGACTGTTCTTCGATCTTTTCAAACACGTCAGAAACAGGCTGTCCATATGCTGTTTCTAATATATGGACAACCTGTTCAAATGGCATTGGCGCCACGTTAGAACGTAATTTTTCTAACTCTTTACAATATTCTGATGGCAAAATATCTGAATGCATCGACATGATCTGTCCCAGTTTGATATACGTAGGACCCAGATCTTCAATGATCTTGCGCACTTTTTCCGGGGATAAGCCTTTGATGATCTCATGCTTATGCAATACGCCGACAATTTCCCGAAATCTCGCGCCCTGCTCAAATACTGTATTATCTGGCATAAATCCTATTCTTCCTCACTGGTTTTTTCAGCTGTTACTGCTTCCTCTGTTCCCTGAGTGGTTTTTGTTTCCTGGACAATTTCCGGTCCTTTTCTTTCTTTTGCTTCTTCCGCTTCTTTTAATTTTGCTTTCAAAGCTTCCATTTCTTCTTCCGATAAATTGTCTACATATTTACCGACTCTTTCTTCCGGAGTGCCATAAACTTTTGTTTTAATATTATGTTTTAATTCCTCATTCATGGCCTTTCCCTGTTCTACAGTCAACTCGCCTTTTTTTACCAGTTCATCGAGTACTTCCTGTGATTTCTCTGCAGTAGTCGCCACTGCACCTATACCTGCCAAAAAGAACTTTCTGATTCCGTCTGTAAATTTTTCCATATCCTTTCCTCCTGTGGGATTCCTGTTTGTATGCATTTTACCAAAATAAATATTGCATACGGTTTTCTATTATTTATTATTATATCACTATTATGCAACGTTTATGAATTGCTGTCAAACATTGGAATGAAAATTTACATTTTTTTTAATAATTTGGTAATAATAAATACACAAGTTACACTATAAAATGCCTGATATTTTTATGATTTGACAGTTTCCTAACACTTTTTACCGGCGCAATCCTTTTGGATAGTGGTTTTTAATCTGTCCGTTTACCGCTTTTCCCCAGCCGATACTGACCCCGTTTATACACATCAATACCCAGCCGTTTTGCACATTGAAAGGAATCGCTTCTCCATGCAGATAACGTTCGGCCCATTCTCCGAGTTCTGCGCTTGTCCGCACCTGTTCCGGGCGCAGCGCCATTGCCAGCGCATGCGCCGGTTCAAAACGGTTCTTTTTGTTCTCGCCCAGTTCCAATCCTGGCCGCACGATACGGATCCCTGACAGATCCGGCATGTTTTCCGGTACCAGATATAAACGGCTGCCAAAACTCCGGAGCGTTCCCGGTATCTTACAGTTCGTTAAATACTGTGCCGCAAACTTTTTATATTCTGCCGTATCAGCTGCTGCCGCTGCGTGCGGCGGATTTTTACTTTTCCTGCTTTTTGGCAGGGGCATAAAAGATCCGGCTTTTTTTCTCAGACGGGCGATAAAATGCCCTTCCCCTCTGATTTTGTGCGGATAAAGCCGCACGGTTTCAGCCGGGCACATCTCTGCCCAAAACGGAATCTGCTCCGTTTCATAATCAGGATGCGTCTTCAGAAAACGCTCTATCGTGCCCTCATTTTCCAAAGGCGCAAACGTACAGGTTGAATATACCAGCATTCCTCCGGGGTTCAGCATTTTATCCGCCTCTTCCAGTATCTGATCCTGCCTGTCTGCACAAATCTGCACCTGTTCCAAACTCCACTGATTCCGACTCTGCTCATCTTTACGGAACATTCCCTCTCCGGAACACGGCGCATCCACAAGTATTTTGTCAAAAAACTCCGGGAAATGCCCGCTTAACTCCTGCGGCGGCTCGTTCGTCACCACAGTATTGCAAATGCCCATCCGCTCTACGTTCTGCGCCAGTACTTTTGCCCTTGAAGATACGTATTCATTAGCAACCAACAGGCCTGCCCCGTGCATTTTTCCTGCAATCTGCGTTGTCTTGCCGCCGGGAGCCGCACACAGATCACAAATGGTTTCTCCCGGTTTTGCATCCAGTGCTTCCGCAACCGCCATTGCCGACGGCTCCTGTATATAATATACTCCGGCTTCATGCAGCGGATGCCTGCCCGGCCTTTCTTCCGGAGAATAGAAATATCCTTCCCTGGCCCATGTTGTTTTTTCCAAAGCAAACGGCGCCTTTTTTAAAAAATCTTCTTCCGAAATTTTTAACGGATTATAGCGTAAACCGTAGCTTCTTTCCGCTTCATAACCTGCAAAAAAAGCTTCCGCTTCCCCGCCTAACATTTCCTGCATCCGTTTTATAAAATCATCCGGTAATGGTATCATTTGAATCTCCCTTATTCCATGCATAGGATAACCGCTTCCGACTTATATTGCATTTTATCCCAGCAGCTGTGAAAGTGCCTTTCTGTCATTTTCCGAAACATTCAATACATCCATGAACTGTTTCGCAGACCATCCTATTTTTTCCATACTATTGCACCTATAGTATATGAAATCTATAATACAAAATCAACCTGCAGAGAGTTTTGTGTGTTTATAATTTAAAAAAGTCTTCCCTATATATTTACTATGAAAGTCGATTGCTTCATGCTTCCATTCCCGCAATCGCCCCCGTATTCGCAATCCGGATTACCATCCTGCTTGCTCATACGGGTCAGGTTTTCTAATAGGCAAAAGCTCTGGCAAATAAATTTGCCACGCTTTTGCCTATTGAAAACGCTTTCATAGTAAAAAGACAGCCTGTAAAGGCTGCCTTTAGGAGAAGGTATTTTTACTATGGGGCGTAGTAAAAACTATAAAATGTATTGGAGTTCTTACAGTGATTATTATAGCACCCATTGATTTTTATGTGTGCACAAACTTCACAAAAATTACAATTATTTTTTGTGCATTTTTAATAACGTTAATTTTATAACTTCTACAATATAGACAAAAATTTGCACAAAACTTATCACTTTTGCCGCCTGCACAGTAAATTACCCTATCATTCCTTTTCAAGCGTCAGCTTCTGTTCTTTTTTCTCCTCAAACAAAGCCTCAAATTCGCTCCGGCTGATTTTCTCTTTTTCCAGCAGCAATTCGGAACAGCGATGCAGTACCTCTTCGTGTTCTATGATGATCGCTTTTGCTTTTTTGTAACAATCGTCGATAATGTTTTTGATCTCTTCATCAATCCTGCCTGCCACGTTTTCGCCGTAACCGCGTGTGGTATGCGCCAGGTCGCGCCCGATAAACACTTCGTCGTCATCGTTATTATAATTAATCAGCCCGACGTTTTCAGACATACCGTACTTTGTGACCATGGATTTTGCCAGGCTGGTCGCCTGTTTGATATCCTGGGACGCTCCGGTCGTAATATCGTCGAAAATAAGTTCTTCCGCAATTCGCCCGCCAAGATCGACCATGATCTCCTGCAGCATCTGCCCTTTCGTACGGAACATTTCATCACGTTCCGGCAGCGGCATTGTATACCCGGCCGCTCCTGCTCCGGTCGGAATGATTGATACGGTATACACCGGTCCGACCTCTGGAAGCACATGAAACAAAATCGCATGCCCGGATTCATGGTACGCCGTAATTTTCTTTTCCTTTTCGGAAATAACGCGGCTCTTTTTCTCCGCGCCGATGCCGACTTTTACAAACGACTGCTTAATATCTTCCTGCACGATATAACTACGGCTTTTCTTTGCCGCCAGAATTGCCGCCTCGTTCAGCAAGTTTTCCAGGTCTGCGCCGGTAAACCCTGCCGTTGTCTGCGCAATCTGATGGATATCCACATCATCGCCAAGCGGTTTGTTCCTCACATGCACGTTCAGGATCTCTTCCCGGCCGCCGATATCAGGCCGCCCGACATGTACTTTCCTGTCGAAACGTCCCGGACGCATAATGGCTGGATCCAGTATATCCACGCGGTTGGTAGCCGCCAATACAATAATTCCCTCATTCACGCCAAAACCATCCATTTCCACAAGCATCTGGTTCAACGTCTGCTCTCTCTCGTCATGGCCGCCGCCCATGCCGGTTCCGCGGCGTCTGGCTACGGCGTCAATCTCGTCGATAAACACGATACACGGCGCGTTTTTCTTTGCTTCCGCAAACAAGTCCCGGACACGGGACGCGCCTACCCCGACAAACATTTCCACAAAGTCAGAACCGGAAATACTGAAAAACGGCACTCCCGCCTCTCCTGCCACCGCTTTCGCAAGCAGGGTTTTTCCGGTTCCGGGAGGGCCTACCAACAGAATTCCTTTCGGGATTCTGGCTCCCAGTACAATATATTTTTTCGGCTCTTTCAAAAAGTCCACGATCTCTTCCAGATCTTCTTTTTCTTCCCGAAGCCCTGCGACCTGGGAAAAATTCACCGTCTGTTTGTCGCTCGTCGTCATTTTGGCCCGGCTCTTCCCGAAATTCATCATTTTCGAACCGCTGGAATTGCTCGCCGCCTGGCCGTTCATAATAACAAATAAAATAAACATCGCCGCCAGCACAATCAGCATCGGCAGCAAATTCGAGATCCAGCTCTCTCCCGGCACGTCATTGACACTGTACGGAACTTTCGCTTCGTCCATCATGTCTTCCACTTCATTGACGTCCGTTACATTAATCGTTTTTGTTGTGGAATCACTCAATACAATATTTAACTTACCTGTCGGCACTTCGTTATTCTGTGTCACCGTAGCCGATATTACTTCATGGCTGTTTAACGCCCTTTCAAAATCCGCCAGCGTATAGGAAGTATCCGTCCGTCTTCCGGAAGATAACGCATACCATGCCAGCACTATAATTATGACGAATATCAAATATACTCCAAATCCGCCAACTCTCCGAGTTTTCAACCTGCAACCTCCTTAAAATTAAAAATTCAATTCTCCGATATATGGAAGATTCCGGTACTTTTGTGCATAATCAAGTCCGTAACCGACAATAAACCTGTCTTCTACCGTAAAACCTGTATAATCCACATGTACGTCCACGACCCGCCTGTCAGGCTTATCCAAAAGCGTACACAGCCTGAGCGATTTCGGGCCGCGTTCTTTTAATATTTCCATCAGACGCTTCAGCGTCCTGCCCGTATCGATGATATCCTCTACTACAATGGCGTTTTTCCCCTCCAGGCTCTCGTCCAGATCTTTCACGATCTTTACTTCGCCGCTGGATTCCGTGTTCGCTCCGTAACTGGACGCCGCCATAAAATCCAACGTTACCGGAACGGTGATCCGTTTCGTCAGTTCCGTCGCAAAATATACCGCTCCTTTTAAAATACAGATCACATAGATCTCTTCTCCGTCATAATCGCGGCTGATCTGCCTGCCAAGTTCTTTAATTTTGTCCGTTATCTCTTTTTCCGAGTAAATCTCCCGGATGGTTTCACTCATGTTATCGTTCCTCCGCTTACGTGAATTTCCAACACTCTGCGCGTTTCGGGAACCACTTCCGCAAACTGCCCGCCTCGGTATCCTATCACCCATAAAATATGCTGTCCCGATGCAATCAACGGAATATACTCCCTGGTCTGTTGTGGTATTTTTTCATCTACAAAATATTTTTTTAACTTTTTTGTTTTGCCGTTTCTCCCAATCGTTAAAAAATCACCGGATTTCCGGTTTCTTAATTGCAAACTACCATTTATTGTATCATAGTCATACCATTTCGTAAAACGGTTTTTCGGGATTTTTCGCATTTTTCCGTCAAAATCGAAAATTTTTGTCGTTACCGTCATGCCGTCCGGCCAGACCACACTCCCTGGTATCAGTAAATCCCGGCACAAATTCTTTTCCGGCGCGTCATGTCCGGATATCCGCCGGTTCCGACACAGATTCTCTTCTGACGCAGCATTGGAGGATAACGTCTGTTTTCCAATCAGCAGATACTCATACTGCCGCCGTGCATACATATAATACGGAAGCGATATTTTTTTCCCGGTCTGTTTCCCCGTCAATGCCGCGGCCTGTCCCACATGCTCCGCCGTAATATCTTTTACCGTACCGGAACATTCCGAGAGCGCCAGATATATCATTCTATTCCGTATCATTTCAGAATATTCATTCATTTTTCCAATATTTAGTCCGATTACCTCTGTTCCATGCCTGCACCGGCAGTTCTCATATGCCTCTTTCGCCTGCTTTTCCAAATACTGTCCGGCCTGCGCCGTTTCCTCCCCCAAACGGCAGATATGTTCCACCGCCTGTACGTTTATTTCTTTCAACAGTGGAAATACCTGATGGCGAAGCCGGTTTCGCGCATAATCCGTTTCCCAGTTTGTACTGTCGGTACAAAAGGGCTGGTTCCGCTCTATCAGATACTTTTCGATTTCCTGCCTGGAAACGTCCAGCAACGGGCGGATAATCTTCCCCTGTTCCGGCTTCATCCCGCATAGTCCCGCCAGCGAACTGCCGCGGATCATATGGAACAATATTGTTTCCGCCTGGTCCTCCCGGTTGTGCGCGACGGCAATTTTTACACGGTCCGCCGCAGGCCATTCTTCTGCGCTCTTCTGCAATGCCCGATAGCGCAAAATTCTGGCCGCCTCTTCCAGCGAATACTTTTTCTCTGCGGCAAACTCTTTTGCACAGACAGGATAAATACGGCAGGAAATCTGCTTCTTTCTACACAAACGCTTCACAAATTCCGCATCCGCGCGGCTTTCCTCCCCACGGATCCCATGTTCTACATGGACGGCCTCCAGCGTAATTCCCAGTTCCGTTTTTAATTCCTCCAGCAGCAGCAGCAGGCATACGGAATCCGCTCCGCCCGACACCGCCGCAATCATATGATCTCCCGGCAGAATCAGCCGCCTTGTTGTGATATACCCTTTTACTTTTGTTTTTAATCCACTATCATCCATAAAAATTGTATTTTCCATCTTTTACTATTTCCAGATTTTGTCTTTATCATTCATCATTTTTAAGATTCTGCCATCCTCCGGGTTTCCTCTCGGATTACCGTTTCCAGATTCCGGCTGCCAGCACGGTCATGTCGTCTTTTACTTCACCGCCGGTATACACCATAACATGTTTTAATATCTCTTTTGTAAAATTCCCCGGATGATTCGTCCGGATGCTCCCTATAATCTCTTTCATCGTTTCCTCCGGCTCGTCCACGTTCAAATGCTCCAGCACCCCGTCCGAAACCAATACGACAAAATCGCCGTCTTCAAGCACGGTATCATAAATCTCGATCTCCATCTGCTGCAAAATGCCTACCGGCAAATTGGTAGATACCATACACTCCACCGTTTCTTTCCGGCGGATAAACGTTGCCGCCGCCCCGATCTTATATAACCGGCACAGGCCGCTGTACAAATTGATCCCGGCAATATCAATCGTAGAAAACTGTTCTTTGCTGCTGTGCAGCATCATGGAAGAACTCATCATGCGCACGGCAAGCTCCTGCGGAAAACCAGCTTCCAGAAACTTCTCTATTAACTCTAACACCATTTCGCTTTCCTTACAAGCCTCCATTCCGGAACCCATGCCGTCCGACAGGCACAGATTGATCTCTCCCTCTTCATAACTGCAGAAAGAAAAATTGTCCCCGGATACCTGCGCATTGTCTTTTACGATCTTTGCCATTCCGTGCAGTTCTTTATATAGCGGAGCCTCTTCAAAAACCAATTCCGCTTCGCTGCTTCCCAAAGTCAGTCTGTTTTCCCTGTGCGAGATCATTTCCTGCCCCAGTATTCTGGATATTATGGCGGAAATTTCTTTCACCTGGCAGCTTCTTCCTCTTTTCGCCTGCGCGAGCAGAATCAGTTTCAAATGTCCATCCCTTTTTTCCTTGACTTCCATCATTTTTACGGTAATGCCTCTTTGCCAGCACGAATATCCGATTTCTTTTAACAACGGCCGGTAATCGCTGCTTACGTCCGTTTCCCCGTTAAATTTCTTTTCTATCATGTCCGCTACGGTATCCAACTGCCAGGAGATCAGGCTTTTATTCTCCTGCAGCCGGTTATACCAGGCCTGGTTTAACGACGCACATTCCATAATATGCAGCGCTTCTTCCACCATTTTCCCGGCGCAGATACATTCTTGATCCAGTTCCCGGACTTCTTCTTCCCTGATATCGCCCTCCCTGGAAATGGTCTGCAGCAAAGAAATCAGCTTTTCCTGCATCGGCGGATGTTTTTCCTCCCAGCAGACGTCGCACTGGCTGCACGCCATGCATACCCGTCCGGTCATTTCTCCCGATAACCGGCTTAACTCACGATCCGAAAATCCCTGTTTTTGCCGTACCGCCGTCTTTTCAAAAGCTTTTGACAGCGCCAGCACGGAATCCGCACATACCTGGGCTTTTTGCTGTTGTTCGCGTTTCAGCACCTGCGATTCCTCCTGAATCGGGTGCTGCTGCCTTTTCGGCCTGCTGTCCTCCAGCAAATACAGCAGCCTGGACATTATCATCACCGCTCCCAGAATAAAAATACCTTCCAATACTCCCTGCCACCATAGCCGTTCTTCCATAACCAGAAATATTTGCTGTGACAATACCAGCACGCAGACGATTGCTGCCGATACGGACGCCGCAATCAAAGAAGGGATACTTTTCAGTATTCTTTCTGTCAGCCACAGCAAGGCGCTCACACTGACGACCGCCGTCAGATATTTCACCATATCATTGACCGGTAAAAACAGCACAATGCCAAGGCACGTAACTAAAAATAACAGCCCTCTATGTATTTTGTTAATGAATGAAGACGTATAAACCGTCAGTATCAGAGGACTGCATCCGGCGATCGTCACAAACGGGGAGAAAAAAGCCATCGCCAAAATTATCCCGTATTTCCACTTTTGTTTCATTTCCCAACTACCTGCCTTTCCGACATCTGTTATTGATACATCGGCCTTACGGCGGCAATATCGCTTTTCCGCCCGAAAGCCGTTGCACTGGTCAGCAGGTATTATAGGAAGAATCAAACAAAATGTTTGTCAAATGCTGGACTGATTTTTAAAAACATTTTGACATTTTCTGAGCATGAATCTCAGGATAAACGCTGGAAAAATTCAAGATAAACAACGCATTTTTTGCAGAAAATTTCTCCTTACAGAAATAAAAGAGGGTGCCGTTTTGCGGCATCCCCCTCTGTTCACAAACGGAAACTCCCGTCTGCATAAAATATTCTGTTTCTCTTTTAATTTCTATTTTTCTTTAAACACTATTTCATTCTCATACAGCAGACCAAGCTTTGATTTGGCGGTCCGCTCCACGTATTGGTCAGACTGCACATAAGACTGGTAATCTTCCAGCTCTTTCTGCCTGTCCGTTTCCTCTTTAATCTGTTCTGACAATTGCACTTCCTGCTGTTTATAATCTTCGTTTTTCTGATACAGGACTGCCATACGAATCAGCATGACGCCCGCCAGTAAAAACACCACTACTGACACGCATCTTCTGCCGTTATTCCGTTTTCTTTTCCGTAAATGCCTGTTTGCCATCCCGTTTCCTCATAATTCTTCCCAACGGAAAAAATTTCCCGTTGTATACAAAGTCCAATTCTAATTGCTTTTATGATGTTTTCTCATGATGCTTTTCCTGATGTTTCCCATAGTATTTCTTACGATGCTCTTCATGATATTTCTCCTGATGTTTTTCCATGCTTTTTTTCCAACGCTGACGGCAACAGGCGGCTTTCTTTACAGCCGCCGCAAACGGCCTGGCAATCAACCTGATACAAAACCGTAAAAACCGTGCGATTCCGTGCACGGTATGCGGGCTTACCCATGTATTCACAAGAAACATACCGATTAAAATACCGCCAATCGCAAATCCGCGCATGATTCCGTTATTTTTCTCGCACAAAAAGCGGAATATAACCACTGCCGTCATGCACCAATACAGAAAATCCTCAATGGCTGTCCATATTGTCCCGTGCCGGCACACCAGACGCCAGATTCGCAACACGTCATATATCGCAATTAGTATTGCACCGATTACTACGCAATTTCCTAAAAAGACAAGTTCCTCTATGATTTTGCCGCTCATTTACCGGAACATTCTTTCAAAAAATGAAGTGCCTTTTTTTTCCGCTTTCTGCATATCGGAATAAACAAGGCTGTCTACCTGTCCTTCCACATCCACTTCCCCTTTCTCAAGGGTCAGTCGTTTCACGTGCAAATCGGTACCTTTTATCATTAACATTCCTGCTTCTGTTTCCAGTAATATTTCACCCACATCAAACGAAAGCACATCTTTTATTCCGCTAAAAGATGCCCGTTTCCTGTCATTCAGCAATAACTTATGTGATCTTGCCGGAATCTTTTCCTCCATACTCCTCCAATACCCTAACGCCCTGATGTGCCGTATTGCGCCACATTAAAGCATTTCATGTGGGTTATTCTAATCATCTTACTTTAATTATATTTTAGAGATAGCGAAATAATTCCTTTGCTTCTTCTTTTTTGGAAGTTTCCTGAATGGCGAGTACTTCCGCCTTTACCGTTTTACTGCCGAACTGGATCTCAATAATATCTCCGATTTTTACATTCAAAGATGCTTTCGCCGCTTTTCCGTTTACAAGCACCCTGCCTGCGTCACAGGCCTCGTTTGCCACCGTCCGCCGCTTTATCAACCTTGAAACTTTTAAAAATTTATCTAACCTCATTCTTTCCTCTCTTCGTACCGATTGATATCCGGATCTTTATGTGACAAAAAACGGAGGACACATGTTCTGCCCTCCGATTATGACTTTCGTTTAGCTGATCCTTTGTTTCTTTCTCTTCTTTTTCTTTCTTCGCTGATTATTCATTCACCATATCTTTTAAAGCTTTTCCCGCTTTAAATTTTGGTGCTTTGGACGCCGGAATCACCATTTCTGCCCCTGACTGCGGATTCCTGCCTGTCCTTGCAGCTCTCTCAGAAACTTCAAATGTACCAAATCCAACTAACTGAATTTTTTCTCCTTTTTTCAGTTCTTCCGCCACTACATCGGTAAATGCTTTCAGTGCTTTCTCTGCATCCTTCTTGGATAAGTCTGTTTTTTCTGCGATTGCTGCAACTAACTCTGTTTTGTTCATACAAAAAATCCTCCTGTATATATACTTTGTTTCAGGTCTTCCATAATTCAAGATTTACCTACACAACTATTTATACTTGTTTTTCCTGTATTTGTCAAGGAAAATAACCTATTTCTTACATGAAAGAATCGACCAGGACAGACAATGCCGCTTCCATTGCCGACGCCTTTTCTTTTGCGTCCGCAAAATCAGCGCCTTTTACTCCGTAATACAGTTTTAACTTCGGCTCCGTCCCAGACGGCCGCACGCATACCCATGCCGCGTCTTCCATATCGTAATACAGCACGTTAGAGGACGGCAGGCCGGTAGGCGTTACGTTTCCGGTTGCCGTTTCCGTCACATTTCCGGTCTTATAGTCGCGGCTCTTTAACACTTTCACCTCTCCGATTTTTGCCGGCGGCATCTCGCGCAGTTTTTCCAGGATTGACTGGATCTTCTCAATCCCTTCCTTGCCGGCCAGCGTAATGGATGTTACGGAATCCATATAGTAACCGTACCGCTCGTACAACTCCAGCATAGCGTCCCATAACGTCTTTCCCTGCTCTTTATAATAAGCGGCCGCTTCACACAGCATCATGGACGCCGCTACCGCGTCTTTATCCCTCGCATATGTACCCGGCAGGCAGCCGTAGCTTTCCTCCATGCCAAAAAGGTACGTCCCTTTGTTTTCCGTTTCAAACTGCAGAATCTTCTGTCCGATATATTTGAATCCGGTCAGCACTTCCACCAGTTCGATGCCATAATAATCTGCAATGGCATCGGCCATATTGGTTGATACGATCGATTTGATAAAAGCGCCGTCTGCTGGCAGGCCCTGCAATTTCTTTCTTTCTCCGATCATATAATCCCCGATCAGGCAGCCGGACATATTACCTGTAAGAGAATGGTATTCGCCGGTTCCGCTGTCTTTTACATAAACGCCGAGCCTGTCCGCATCCGGGTCGGTCGCCAGGATCAGATCCGCATCCACTTCTTTTGCCAATTTTAACCCCAGCACAAATGCTTCTTCCGCTTCCGGATTCGGATAGCTGACCGTAGGGAAATCTCCGTCCGGCAGTTCCTGTTCTTTGACAACATATACTTTTTCAAAACCCAGTTCCTTTAACACACGCCTGACCGGCAGATTGCCTGTCCCATGCAGCGGCGTATATACAACGGACAGTTCTTTTCCCATACGCTTAATGCTGTCTTTATGAATGACCAGCTTTAACAGTTCCTGCTCATATGCGTCGTCAATTTCCGCGCCGATCACTTCATACAGGCCTTTCGCCTGTGCGTTTCCCAGCTCCATCGTCTTTGCCTGTGCAAAATCGATGATCGCTTTTACTTCATTCATGATCCCGCTGTCATGCGGCGGCGTAATCTGCGCCCCGTCTTCCCAGTACACTTTATAACCGTTATATTCCGGAGGGTTATGGCTGGCCGTAATATTAATTCCGGCGATACAGCCCAGTTTCCGCACCGCAAACGATAATTCCGGCGTCGGGCGCAACGATTCAAATACATAAGCTTTAATGCCGTTTGCCGCCAGGCAAAGCGCCGCCACATCTGCAAATTCCGGCGACATATGGCGGGAATCATAAGCGATTGCCACCCCTTTTGCTTCCCCTTTTAACGATTTGATATAATTGGCAAGCCCCTGCGTGGCGCGGCGTACGGTATATATATTCATACGGTTTGTCCCAGCGCCTATAATGCCCCTCAGGCCAGCCGTACCAAATTCCAGCTCTTTGTAAAAACGTTCCTCTATCTCCTTTTCATTTTCTGCAATGGACGCCAGTTCCTTTTTGGTTTCCCCGTCAAAAAAAGGATTGCTGCACCACTCTTCATAAATCTCCTTGTACCCCATAACAAATACTCCTTTCGTTGTTAATTATTGTTACCGTTATTGTTATTATTGTTGTTATTTGTATTATTATTGTTGTTACTTGTATTATTGCTATTTGTATTACTGTTACTGTTGTTATTATTTGTACTGCTGCCCGATTTATTGGTCAGTATGTCAATCAATGAAGAAATCGTAGACAAAGTATCATTATTCAGCACCGTACCGCTGCCCGACGTCGTATAACCGGAAGTGTTGTTGCCTGACGAATTACTGTTCGTGCTGCCTCCGCCCGTAAGGGAACCGGCCATGCTTCCCGCCTGGCCGGCTTTCGCCGGCTTATTTGCCGCCTGATTGTTCGTTCCGGACGTATTTCCTGACGCACCAGACGCCGTACCGGTATCAGCGGAAGCGGCATCCGTTCCTGACACACCGGACGCAGACTGTACCGCATCGGAATTAGCTGTCAGTTCGATATTAATCGCCGCGCTGGCCGAACTCACCATTAGTTTTTTATTCCAGGTTTCGTATCCGTCCGCTTCGACCTTCAGACTGTATATTCCATATTTTAAATCAATCGGATTCGTCAGGTCCGCCCTGTCGCCGTTTAAGTACAGCCTCGGGTTTTCCGCATTTACCGTAAATATGATCCGGCAGGTCTTCGGCCCTTCCCCTTTCAGTTCATTTAAATCTACCTGCGTGACTTCTCCGTTGCTGACGGTGATTTCCGTACTGTCGCCGTATCCGTCCGGGCTGGCCGCCGCCAGAGTATATGTCCCCTCCGCAATCTCCAGCTCCATATCTTTTGTAATTTCCTGCGACACGCGCTTGCCGACGGTCAGCCAGCCGCCTACAAACAGATCCGTATTTGCAAGTTTTATGGTTCCATGCCCGTTGCTGACAATAATGGACAAAATATCTTTATCCTCTCCCACTAACGTCAACGTATCTTCATCGGAAAGTTCCGACAGGAAAATCTCTTCATTTCCGGAAAATATTTTCAAATCATCTTCCATCGCGTAATCCGTCTGGCCGACCGTCAGCACTTCCCGCCCGGCATCTACCTCAAAATTGGTAATATCCGTATGAATCCATTTGCTGTCGCTGACAGTAACATCCGTCAGCTTATCTGTTTTTTTGCTGACGCCAATCTGTACTACCAGTCCGCTGTAAAGACTGTCAACCGTAGTCGCTTTTCCGTTTTTATCCAGAATATTGGTGGCACCGCTGTAGGCATACTGCTGGCTTTTCCCGCTCTTTAAGTTTTCGAACCGGATCACATTATCTTTTGTCTGTATGCTTAAGATCCTGTACAGATCTTCTGCCAGCTCCTGTTTGCTGCCGCTTCCTGTTTCCTCATTCTCCGCGGCCTTTGCCGCCGCTTTGTCTGTATCCGCCTGTACGGCGTGCCCGGAACGGCTGCCTTTCACTATGCCTGTGCGGCCGGAACCGGACGGCTGCGCTTCGCAGCCGCAACACAGCAAAAGCAATGCTGCCAAAAAAAGTACCAGAAACCTTTTGTATCTCATTTATGAACCTGCTTTCCTCTTTTTCGTTTTCTTTCATATATTATAATACTATAACTATACCACAAATCTTTTCATCTGTAACTATTTATCTACGGTCAGGTTAAGAAGTTCCAGGAATAAATTTCTGTTATCTTCCTGCACAATGACTCTCTCCAGTTTTTCCACGCTCCTGCCCGCTCCCCAGGACTTCGCCGAATTATAATAATGGTTCGCTATCTTCCAGTATTTCTCCGGAAAAGCCAGAAACTGGTACATGCGGCGTTTTTCCGCATGTGTCAGGGGACGTTGTTTTCCGTAACTGTCAATAATTTCCATCCCCAGAGAAATATTCCAGTTATTTTTCTCCATGATCTTCCTCAAAAACTGGCACAGGTCCCAGATCTGGATACCGCTTAAGATCCCTTCCCAGCTTACCATCCCGATTTTATTTCCGCAAAGCAGCAGGTTATGCTGCGTACACTCCCCATGCAAAAGTCCCAAATGCACCCTGTTTTCCTTTCCTAACTGTTCCCTGTTTTCGCCGGAACCGGAACTTTCTCCGGACTGCACACTTTCTTCAAATTGAATATCCCCGCGAAAGCCTTCCGTTGCCGCTTTTGCCTGCTGGAAGAATTTTGGATATACTTCGAGAAACGCCCGTTCAAAATCACTTTTCTTGCGTTTCTGCTGCATATAATTCCGCACTTTTTTCAGTTCCCGCAAATGCTTTTCAAAAATAGCGCAGTAATCCTGCTCTTCCCGGACAAATACCGTCGGTACTTCTCCCGGAAAATCAGATAAAAAACTATGTACCTGCGCCAGATGCGCCGCAGCTTTTAAAAGTTCCTGTCTGTTATGGTAATCAATTTCCCGTCCCTCCGTCGTTTTGAGCAGCAGGTAACGGGTTCCCTCGACGTCTTTTGTCGACGTCTGCTGTTCTTTGTTTTTGACTACCCTGTCCACCTCAAAACCGGCGTCGTGCAGAAATTCTTGTACTTCATACAGCAAATCCCATTTTTCTTCTGAGCCATACACCGTTTTTAAAAGGTACAGGCCGTCTTTTGTACGGTAGGCGTACGCACCCCTGCTTCTGGCCGTTTCCAACACTTCCAGTTCATATTGTTCCATTATCTGATCTACATAATTATACAAAAAAACCCCTCCATACCGATAGATAGTATTGCCCGTAAGTATAATCTATCGTATGAAAGGATTTTGCCATTTATGCAAGAAAAAATATTTAAAAAATGTGCTTTCGGAACAGGGAAAGCAGGGTATCGCGGTCGTTCAGTTCCGGCTGTTCCAGCACCTGTTCCAGTAAATACTGCAGCGCCTCCCCGATCTCTTTCCCGGGACGCATCCCTTCTGCAATCAGGTCGCTTCCGTTCACTTTCAAACCCTTTAGCGTCAGGCAATCCTGCCGCTCCATAATACCGCGGTATATTTTTTCATATTCATCTACATAGGCCAGCTTCTGTTCCCGTTCAAATTTGCTTTGCGCTTTGATATCCGCCCGTTTGACCACAAACATCCCCGGATAATATTCCGTTCCGATGCGGCTGGCCGCAAATCGGATATTCCTCTCGGAAAGCCACGGCTTATAATCATGCCATTTTACATAAGCGCACACTTTTTTCCGTGTATCATTATCAAATTTCAAACGGCGCAGAATCTGCGACGTCATTTTTTCCCCCTGCTGCGGATGCCCCCGAAAATGGTCGACGCCGCGCCGGTCTGTTGTTCTGCACGCCGGCTTTGCAACGTCATGAAACAACATCGCAAGACGCAGCACTTTGTCTTCCGGTACTTCTTCCAAAGCATGGAGCGTATGCTCCCCTACCGTATAGCAGTGATGCGGATTGTTTTGCGGCGTTTCCATCATACGGTCAAATTCCGGCAGCACGACCGCCGTAATGCCGGTTTCATAAAGTGTACGCATATGCTCTGCATGCTTTGACTGCAGCAGTTTTACCAGTTCCGTCTGAATTCTCTCCGCGCTGACTTTTGCAAGGTTTCCCGCCATGTTTTTGATTGCAGCATAAGTGTTTTCTTCAATTATGAAGCCAAGCTGCGCCGCAAAACGGACCGCCCGCATCATACGCAGCGCGTCTTCGTCAAAACGTTTTTCGGCTTCTCCGACACAGCGGATGATCCCGGAGTTCAAATCCGAAAGTCCTGAAAAACAGTCGACCAGTCCGGTTTTTTCATTATATGCCATGGCGTTTATCGTAAAATCCCGGCGTTTCAAATCTTCTGTAAGGCTGGCGGTAAACACAACCTCTTTCGGATGCCTGGCGTCCTCATACTCCCCGTCAATCCGGTAAGTCGTGACTTCAAAGCTTTCTTTTCCACATAAAACCGTCACCGTCCCATGCTCGATTCCGGTATCTACCGTACGCGGAAAAACGGCTTTGATCTGTTCCGGCAGAGCCGAAGTCGTAATATCCCAGTCTTCCGGCATTTTGCCAAGTAACGTATCACGGATACAGCCGCCGACCGCATAACTTTCAAAGCCGGCGTCTTCCAGCCTGCGGATAATATAAGCTGCATTTTGCGGCAGCTGCAGTTTCATGGCGGCACCTCCTTCTACGGTTATTTTTTACAGAGTTCCCGGCAAACGTATTTTAATACGCTTTTCCCCAGTATACCAGCTTTTTGGCAGGTTTCCCGCAGCAGACGCAGGTACCGGCAATGCGTTCTTTATCGAAAAACGGCATACAGCGGGACGTTGCGGTCGTTTCTTCTTTGATCTTCTCCTCGCACGCCCTCTCCCCGCACCACATGCCGCGGATAAATCCCGCTTTTTGGGTAACGGCGTCTTTAAATTCTTCATAATCATGAGCGTCAAAAATGCTTTCAGCCAAATGCGCTTTTGCCCGCGCAAACATATCTTTTTGTATTTGTTCTAACAATTCCTGCACTTTATTTTCCACATCTTCCAGGGAAACGACGGTCTTTTCTCTTGTATCACGGCGGACAAGCACGCACTGGCCGGCCTCAATATCTTTTGGCCCCATTTCCACCCGAATCGGAATCCCTCGCATTTCCTGCTCCGAGAATTTCCACCCCGGCGATTTGTCCGTTTTATCTATTTTCACGCGGCATACTTTTTCCAGACGTCCGCGCAGTTCTTCGGCTTTTTCCAGTACCCCCTCGCTTTGCTGGCGGATCGGGATCACCATGACCTGAACCGGTGCGATACGCGGCGGCAGCACCAGGCCGGAATCATCTCCATGCTGCATAATAATCGCGCCGATCAGGCGGGTTGACAATCCCCAGGACGTCTGATGCACATATCGTAACTGATTGTCTTTATCCGTATACTGAATACCGAACGCTTTTGCAAATCCGTCCCCGAAATTGTGGGAAGTCCCGGACTGCAATGCTTTTCCGTCATGCATCAGCGCTTCGATCGTATAGGTCGCTTCCGCGCCTGCAAATTTTTCTTTGTCCGTTTTCTGGCCGCGCACAACTGGTATCGCCAGCACTTCTTCGCAAAAATCCGCATACACGTTCAGCATCAGGACCGTGCGCTCTTCCGCCTCTTCGGCCGTTGCATGCGCCGTGTGCCCCTCCTGCCACAAAAATTCACGCGAACGTAAGAAAGGCCTTGTTTCTTTTTCCCAACGCACCACGGAACACCACTGGTTATAAACTTTCGGCAGATCGCGGTACGACTGCACGTCGTTTTTATAAAAATCGCAAAACAGCGTTTCCGACGTCGGCCTCACGCAGAGCCTTTCCTGCAGTTCGTTTAAACCGCCCTGCGTCACCCATGCTACTTCCGGTGCAAACCCTTCTACATGGTCTTTTTCCTTTTGCAGCAGGCTTTCCGGTATAAATAACGGCATGTACACATTCTCTACCCCGGTTTCTTTAAAACGCCTGTCCAGTTCTTTCTGGATATTTTCCCAGATCGCATACCCCGCCGGTTTTAAAACCATGCACCCTTTTACGCTTGTATAATCAATCAATTCCGCTTTCTTGACCACATCCGTATACCATTGCGCAAAATCAACGTCCATGGATGTAATCGCTTCTACTAATTTCTTTTCTTTTGCCATTTTTTACTCCTCACTTTTTAAATTCCTGAAAATATGTGCCGGACGGTACGACCGAAAACTCTTTTCTCTGCTTCGTACCGGGATGCCGGAAGCACAATTTCACGGAACACAATGCTAAAGAGGACTGTCCCGTCCTCTTTTGTTCGCTCCCGTATTTGACATCTCCTGCTAACGGATGCCCACAGGCCGCAAACTGCGCCCGAATCTGGTGGTGCCTGCCCGTTTCCAGACGGATCGTCACTAACGAAACGTCTTCTTTTTCCTCCGTTACCCGATAGGTTAAAACCGCGTGTTTCGCCCCTTTCGTTCCTGCCGGAACCACTTTGGAACGGTTGTTTTTCCCATCTTTTAACAGATCATGCTCCAGACGGCCGCTTTTCTCAGGCAGATGTCCGGCAACAACTGCCTGATAGTATTTTTCCATTTCGTTTCCGGCTGCCTGCCCGCTTAAATACGCGGCTGCCTGCCTGTTTTTGGCGAATACCATAACTCCCTCTACCGGCTGGTCCAGGCGGTGAACCACTCCTACATACGGTTCCTGCCCTTTATCTTTAAGATATTTTTTTAAAATACTGACCATATCCTGCGCGGCGACTGACTTTGTCTGCGTGGGGACGCCTGCCGGTTTGTAACAGACGAGAATCTCTTTATCTTCAAATAATACTGAAACGTCCATTATTTCTTACTCTTCCGCGTTTTCGCTCTTCTGATTTATTTCTCCGCGTTTTCGCTCTTGCTTTCTTCCTCTTCTTCTTTTTCCCATTCTGCAATCGCTTCATTCAGCATATTCAAAATGTTTTCTTCTCCGATTTCATTCATTTTAATGGAAACCTCTTCCATTTTTTCAAAAAACCCCTGTTTCCGTTCTCCGTCCGGCGTACAGCTTTCCCCGCAGCTCTGGCAGTTTCCTGTACATCCGCTAAATGTATTTTCAGCCATAAGTTCACTCTCCTTTATTTTTGGCCGGGTATCGGCAATTTCCTGTTTTTGTATTTCAGTACACTAGTGTACCATACCGTTCATTTTCAGTCAAATGACGCAGGATAAATTTTCCTTATCCTCTTTATCCCCTTTTCCAAACCATACTTCACAATCTTTTCGATAAAAAGCGATACCATAACAATCAATCTGCCGATAACCCTCTGTCCGCAATTCCTCCGTATATTTCCTGTCATATATTTGCTTCAATGCTTTTTTCGCATCCGTTTCCAAATTGTCAATGCAATTTGAAACCTTTACTTCCAAAACAAACGATCTGCCGCGTAAGGAAGGACTTTTCACTATGATATCCGAACGTCCATCTCCGGATTCCCGGTTAGATTTCACCAGATAATTCTCACTCTGGTTTAATATTCCTGTTAAAAAACCATGGTAGAAGTTTTCTGCGCTGTCATAAAAACTGATCGTACGAAAAAGCTGTCTGTTCAATATTTCGGTCATTCTCTTTGCATTTCCGTTTTCCATCGCACAATACAAATCATGAAAATCTTCTTTTTTTATCATGTCTTTCATCCAGTTTACGATGGTATTCTCATAAATAGTCATAATCTCTGTATTCGGAATACATACTTTCAGATAAATATATTTATCTTTGAAATACTCGCTTTTCCGGGTCAGATACCCTGTAAAATAAAGAAAATTCCATAAATTTTCATCATCTCCATGCATATCTTCATAGGTAATTTCCTCATGAACCCTGATATCTAAAGTACCTCCCGCTAAAAGTGTTTCAATCTGCTCCTTTGTTTCACGGCCGGCTCTGGCGATCAGATTTTTAACAATATCATTGGAACTGGTATTAATCCAATATGGACGCGGAAATGCGTCAATATCAGAGTACAGATCATACACAAAACTGATGACGCTCCATGGATTGTAGACCTCTGTATTACCAAACCTGTAACCATTATACCAGCTTTTCATAGTTGGAAAACGGCTCCCCACATCGTAATAATCCATGATCCGCAATACTTCCTGTTCAGTAAAACCAAAATGCTCGCTGTACTTTTTATCAAGAATGGAAATAATATTCAGATGGTTTAATCCGGTAAATATACTCTCTTTTGAAATCCTTAAACATCCTGTAATAACCGCAAACTGCAGACTGTCATTTGTCTTCATCGCAGTTTCAAACAAAGAACGCATGAACTCTGTCATTTCTTCATAAAATCCTCTGAAATATGCATTTTCCAACGGCACATCATATTCATCGATTAAAACAATTACCTTTTCATCAAATACACGGTAAAGACATTTGCTTAAAAACTCTAACGCTCCGGAATAATCATCATATGCTGCTTTCCGGTCGGTAATTTCCCGAAACAGTTTCTTATCCTCATCACTGATCCTTCCACTCTCCAATATGTCCTGATGTTTCTGAAATTCATCTGCAATTGCTCTTTTTATCTTACTGTATGCCAATTCAAAAGTCGGCTGTTTTGCTGATTTTAAGGTCAGATTAATCACCGGATACTTTCCCATATGCTTTATATATTCCCGGCCGGCTGCCATTATTTTCAAATCACTGAAAAGTTTTTTATTATCTTCATTTCTTTTCACATCTCCAGTATCCTCGAAAAAATATCGGAGCATACTTAAACCAAGCGTCTTTCCGAAACGCCGCGGACGGATAAACAGATTTACTTTCCCTTTCAGGTCTAACAATTCTTTTATGAACATTGTTTTATCTATATAGTAATAACCTGACTCCATGATATCCTCAAAGTTTTCTACGCCGATCGGTAACGCTTTTTTCATTACTTCCGCCTCCATCTGATACCGCTTCCCATATTCTTCTATCCGCATCCTCCTTAGTCGTCCGCCAAAGACCAGGACGCCGAAAAAAGATCTATATGCAGCGCCGGCACACACATATTATTGTCATAGTTATAAATACCGGTTCTGTCGATACTGCCGTCATAGCTAGCAAACGCAGCAAAATTTTTAAAGTGCCCCGGCGAGCGCAGCCACCACCAACTGTTTCCCGTATAGTCGCCCGTGGAAGTTATGAATGTCCCCATCGCTCCGGTATAATCGCTTGCCTGCATCTGACGGCTTGCGGAACAGGTACTGTAATCTTCACAAAATCCATACTCCGGATTTGTCACTTCCTCCATGGAAAGCAGAAATATGTCGTCCGTGGTATTATTCCCGCCCGTTACGCCAAACTCCGGATTGCTCTTATTCGCCAAAGTTTGCCGTACAATCGCATCCTGCTCCTCACTGCGGAAAGCTTCGCCATAAAAGTCATTATTTAACCACTCCCGGAGCGTACAGTTCTCCCACGTAACAGGTACATATTTTTCATTGTAATCTTTACAGGCCAACCCTTTGTCCGCCGCTATAAACAGCGTATCGCCATTATTTTGCAGCACTTTCCATTTGATCTTTTCCCACTTGAAATAACGGTATCTGCTGCTGCCAAAGCATTTATAGTTATCGTCGCCTTTTCTGAGCCTCCGGTATTTGACGCCGCCTACCCAGGCGTCCCCATTGCTGTCATAAGGCGCCCCCGTAATTGCCGAGGTAAGTTCGTCCCCTGTGACCTCTGTCTGCGGGTAACTGCCGAAATAGATATAACTCCAGTCTGTAGTATCCGCGCCGCCGTCCTGTTTCGTACAATGATGCACCGGGTTTGCAGGAGATGCCGCCTGCCCCGCCGTTTCCGCCTGTACCGGAATCCCTGATATAGCAAACAGCATTACCGCTGCCAAAATCAACGCCTTGCATTTTTTTCCTGCTTTTTTTGTTCTTTTCTTCATAGTTACTCTCCTTTCCGTCTTTAAATAATTTCCTGCTGACAACCTGTAGTTCTTATCATTAATTATAGATATCTCCTGCTTTTACTGTCAAGAAAATATCCTCAAATTTATAAGGTTGCAGTTCCCTCACAATTGCTTTTCACAGGACGGGAAAGCCACTGGCAGTTTCACCGCTTTTTTTACAAAACGGTTTCATCTTATAATTTCACAGTTTTCGTTGCAACCTCATCCCTGAAAACAGCATCATGTTCACTGAAAATCATCGTTGGGGAAAACTTCTGAATCAATTGTTCGATCTGCATGCGGGAATACAGATCAATAAAGTTGAGAGGTTCATCCCATACGTACAGATGTGCCTGCTCGCAAAGACTTCTTGCTATCAGCACTTTTTTCTTCTGACCGGCCGAAAAATCCCGAATGTCCTTATCAAACTGTATTCGTTCAAAGTCCATTTTTCGCAATACTGCCTTAAACAAGCTTTCGTCTATGCGGTTCTCTTCTGCGAAATCAGACAGCTTACCATTTAAATGTGACGTATCCTGCGGCACATAGGAAATGAAAAGTCCTGAACCTGCCTGTATCATTCCGGTATGTTCGATCGGCTCGCCAACCAAAAGCTTCAGCAAACTACTCTTGCCGCTGCCGTTTCTGCCATCAAGGACAACGCGCTCTCCGCGCCTTACGGAAAACGAAACCGGCTGACACACTGCGTTTCCGTCATAACAGACTGCAACATCGGAAAATGAAACAAGCGTATCCGCACGATAGATCAGGGGAGTAAGTTTCAGGCTTTCCGCAGTTTCGATATTTTTTAATAAACCTGCTTTTTGCTCTATTGCCTGTTGCTGCCTTGCTTCCATTGCCTTTGACCTTTTCATCATTTTTGCCGCTTTATGGCCAACATATCCTTTATCCGCCGCACCGATTTTAGATGCTTCCACCCGGTCAGACCATACGGCGGAGCATCTTGCCGCCTGCTGCAAACGGCTGATATCCTTTTGCAGGCGTTCATTTTTAGCCAGTTCAAATTCCTGTTGCCGCTTAAAATTCTCCATCCACGACGAAAAATTTCCTTTTTGTACCTCAATGTTTGCTTTGTTCAGTGACAAAATATGGTCAACACAGCCATCCAGAAAGCGACGGTCATGAGATACCAGTATAAAACCCTTTTTCTTTTTCAAATAGGCGGCAACCATTTCACGGGCTTTCACATCCAAATGGTTGGTAGGCTCGTCAATTAAGAGAAAATGTCCCTCATTGCAAAACAATGCCGCCAACAGCACTTTCGTCTGTTCCCCGTTTGAAAGGGTTTCAAATGGGCGGTAAAGCGCATCCGCCTCCACATCCAAATAAGACAGTTCCCGCATCAGCTCCCATTCTTCAGCCATCGGCGCTATATCAAAGAAAATTTCGCTGGTAAATTTTGCTTTGTCCCTTATGGGATATGGGAAATAATCAAACTGCACTGATGAATGGATTTTTCCGCTGTATTCATACTTACCGAGCAGCAGGTTTAACAGCGTTGTTTTTCCCCTGCCGTTTCTTCCCACAAAGCCGAGCTTCCAATCGGTATCCATTTGAAAATTTACATTTTCAAAAATATTGTCGCAACTGTTCGGGTAGGAAAAAGTAAGATTTTCTATTTTAATCATTGACATTTGCTAATCCTCCTCACAAAAAAGTAAAGCCGCAAGAAAGTAAATTCTTGCAGCTCGTCATAGCATAATTATGCCACTACGCAAAGTGGCAACAGCACTATACAGAGGTCAGACAGACTTATCACTTTCCTGCAACAGGCACAGAAGTCCCACATAGGGCGCTACTGTATATTCTGATTTTATCTGCAGGAAAAGTTCTTCATCTTTCCACCCCTTTCTTTGTGATACGTTTATATTATATTATTTTTTTATTGAAAATCAAGTGCTTTCAAAAATTATCTGTTTTTTTACTCTTGCTTGTGCCCTTATAATCTCCCGAAGCAACGGGAAACGGTGCGAAACCGTATGAAAGGAAAATAGTTCAAATTTTCTCAGAAAATATCAACCTGTTAACGTACGCCGATTAAAAACGCACGCCGCCAGACGTATATACAAAGAACATACCGGCTATTTATTTT
>JAAWJJ010000093.1 GCA_022796875.1 Eubacterium sp.
CATGTTCCAGACACCTTGATAAAGTAGCGAGAGGGGGACTTGAACCCTCGACACCACGGGTATGAACCGTGTGCTCTAGCCAGCTGAGCTATCTCGCCATATAACTATATGAAATTGAATATGTTCCGAATTTGTATCAGTAAAATATTTCTGTAACAAATACCGGAATAATGGGACCTACAGGGCTCGAACCTGTGACCCTCTGCTTGTAAGGCAGATGCTCTCCCAGCTGAGCTAAGATCCCATGTCCATGCTTTTATCGCGACGACTTAATTAGTATACAATCATTCTTCTTCAAAGTCAACCTTTTTTTGCAAAAAATATAACAGTTCTTACCGGAAAAATTTTTTAACGATTCATAAAACCGGTTTATTTTGGACACACTGTAAAAAAAGAGGAGTGTAAAACAATGAACAGACAATTAGGAAGACAAAGCCTTCGGTTTGAGGAAGCCCCTTTTCTTTTCAGTTATGCAAGTATTGGCAGCGGGCGGGAAGAGGAAGGTCCGTTAGGGGAAGCGTTTGATGCCGTTTGTGAAGATGGAAAATTCGGAGAAAAAACATGGGAAGAATCCGAAAGTACGATGCAGAAAGAAGCACTGACGCTTGCCATCGGAAAAGCAGGAATGAAACGCGATGCGATCCGGTATCTGTTTGCCGGAGATTTGCTGGGGCAGACAATGGCGTCTGCTTTTGGACTCAAAGATATGCAGATTCCATGGTTTGGGGTGTACGGCGCCTGTTCTACATCAGGCGAAACATTATCGTTGGCATCCATGAGCGTGGCGGCGGGATACGCTGATACAGCCGCTGCCGTAACGTCCAGCCATTTTGGAAGCGCGGAGAAACAGTTCCGTTTTCCGTTGGAATATGCGCAGCAGCGTCCGGTGTCTTCTACCTGGACCGTAACCGGAAGCGGGGCGTTTTTGCTGGGGACGCAGGCAGCATATGAGGAGGCCTGTGAATACAGAAAAAAGGCAGATAAAAAAAGAGCAGGAGTACATGCGATCCGGGTGAGCGGAGTTACTACCGGCAAAATGGTAGATTACGGTATCAAGGATTCGATGAACATGGGAGCGGCAATGGCTCCGGCGGCCTGCGATACGATTGTTTCTCATTTGCAGGATTTTGGCCGGCAGCCTTCTGATTACGACGCAATCGTTACGGGAGACCTCGGAAAGGTCGGGAAAGAAATTTTGCTGCATTTAGCAGAAGAACAGGGATTTCAGCTCGAAAGGCAGCATGAAGACTGCGGACTTTTGATTTATGACTGTGAAAAGCAGGAAACGGACAGCGGCGGTTCCGGCTGCGGCTGCTCGGCGGTGACACTTGCAAACCACTATCTGCCGTCATTGGAAAACGGGCTTTTAAAGAGGATTCTGTTTGTACCGACCGGGGCGTTGATCTCAAAGATCAGTTTTAACCAGGGATTGTCTATACCCGGAATTGCACACGCCGTAGTCATAGAAGCGGAGTGAAAGGGAAGGGTTTGACAGAACATTTATTCTTTACTGCCTGTATGAAACAGGAACCGTCAATATATGGAAGTAGGAGGAGATACATGTGATTATGGATTACGTAAATGCATTTTGGGTAGGCGGGGCAATCTGTGCATTGTCGCAGATTCTGCTGGACCGTACGAAAATGCTTCCGGGAAGAATTATGGTGTTGTTGGTATGTTCCGGGGCAGTATTGGGAGCAGTGCAGGTATACGAACCGTTTATGGAATTTGCGGGCGCGGGTGCAAGCGTTCCGTTGCTTGGATTTGGAAATTTGCTGTGGAAAGGCATGAAAAAAGCGATCGACCAGGAAGGATTTCTGGGAATTTTTAAAGGCGGTTTTACCGCGGCAGCAGTCGGATTGTCTGCAGCGCTTATTTTCGGGTATCTGGCGTCTTTAGTGTTTAAGCCGAAAATCAAAAAATAGACGTAAAAATGAATATTTAAAAAAAAGTGACTAATACTAACAAAAGTACAGATCTAAAAAACAAGATAGGAGAATGAAAAACATGAAAAAGTTTACAGATTTCACATGGAAAACAAAAGTAAAAAAGGTATTGATGTTCTGCCTGGTAGCGGCAGCGGTACTGGCTCTCGGTACGGCCTGCGGAAAGGATAAAACGAAAGAAGAGAAAAAGACGGAAACAACGACGGATGAAAACGGGAACACAGACAAGAAGACTACCGAGAAAAAAGAAGATAAAGACACGACGGATAAGGACAATGCAGACGATAAAAACAATGATGCAGACAAAGCGGCAGACGACAAAACAAATGATGCAGACAAAAAGGACGGCGAAACGGTAAAAGATAAAATGGAAGACGCCGTTGACGATATGACGACAGACAGTGACAACGACGGTGTGAACGATGCGTTGGATGCCGATGATAAAGTTGGCGATGATGTTGGTCCGGACGGCGCTGGAACAGCAAATGAAGGCGCTGTAGACAACGGAGCGGCAGGAAACGAATAGAAAAAATCATACAATTATTTTCAGGCGGTCCGTTCGGGCCGCCGAATTTTTTTGCAATCATATAAGAAATAAAAAAGAACAAATGTTTTGCGAAAATGCTTGCAATTGAGCAGATAAGTGAATATAATACAAGGTATGGAACGAGGTGTGATAGAATGTTAAAAGACAAAACCCTGACATATATCAGTCTTTTTAGCTGTGCCGGAGTCGGATGCTTTGGTTTTAAGAAAGCAGGCTTTGAATGTATCGCGACAAATGAGTTAATAGAACGAAGATTAAATGTTCAGAAATTTAATAATAAGTGTAAATATGAGTCCGGTTATATTTGTGGCGATATCGCTGCAAAGGAAACCAAAGACAGAGTTTTTACGGAGATAAAAAGATGGGAAAAGCTCGGAAATGACAGAGTGGATGTGCTGATCGCAACGCCGCCATGTCAGGGGATGTCGGTTGCCAATCATAAAAAAACGGAAAACGAGATTGTAAGAAACAGCCTTGTTGTAGAGTCCGTATATTTAATACAAAAGATCCGTCCAAGATTTTTTATTTTTGAAAATGTAGCGGCCTTTATGAAAACAGGATGCACGGCGCCGGACGGAACGGTGAAAGCGATAGGAGATGTGATTTACGAAGAGCTGAATGACAGGTACATATTTGCCAGCAGGATTTTGAATTTTAAAAACTATGGTTCCAATTCTTCAAGAACGCGTACGGTTGTGATCGGCGTCAGTAAAGAAATGTCAGAGTATGTTACGCCGATGGAACTGTATCCTGATTATGAAAAAGAAACGACTTTGAAACAGGTTATAGGGAATATGCCGAAACTGGAGTGGGGAGAAATATGCCCGACAGATTTTTATCATGCTTTTCGGACCTATCCGGAACACATGCGCTGCTGGATTCATGATTTAAAAGAGGGCGGGTGCGCTTTTGATAATGAAGAGGAATTGAAACGTCCGCATAAAGTCAATGGCGGTAAAATTGTACCGAATATCCGGAAGAACGGCGATAAATATACACGCCAGTGCTGGGATAAGGCTGCTCCGTGTATCCATACGAGAAACGACCAGCTTGCAAGCCAGAATACCGTCCATCCGGAAGAAGACAGAGTATTTTCTGTTCGCGAACTTATGGAAATGATGACGATTCCGGCTGATTTTAAATGGATGGAACAGTCGTTGGAAGAAATTAATGCTTTGCCGGAAAAGAGTAAGCGCGCCTTGCTCAAAAAAGAGGAAATAAAAATAAGGCAAAGTATCGGAGAAGCGGTTCCTACGGAAATATTTTTTCGGATTGCCCGCAATATAAGAGATTTTATGGAACAGGAACATTTTACAAATGCTGCGGTTCATAAAACGATAGAAGAGTATCGGCTGCTGGAAACGGAAAATCTGATACGGTTTATATCGGATAATCCGCTTAATTTGGGCGGCGCTTCGTTGGCAAGAATAGCGGAATTAGCTAATGCAAAAAGAGAAAATAATGCAGCGTATTATACTAACAAATTTATTGTGAACGAAATTTGTAAGCGGCTTCCTGATTTTGAAAAAGAGAAAATCAACATATTGGAACCATCAGTAGGTGTTGGGAATTTCCTGCCGTTTCTGTTTAAAAAATATGAGGGAGTTGAGAAAGTCACTATTGACGTGGTGGACGTAGATAAAAAGAATCTGCAGATACTTGAATTGCTGCTGCAAAAGCAAAGAGTGCCATCCAATGTTACATTGAATTTTATCCGTGAGGATACGTTATTGTATGAGTTTAAGAAAAGGTATGACCTGGTCATTGGAAATCCGCCATTTTCGAAACTGAAAGCAAAAGACGCGGAAAAATATCGGAAGAACAATGTGAATCAGGATACTACGAATACGTTTGAATTTTTTTTGGAGAAAGCGTTATCTATTGCGGATTATGTTGCGATGATTATGCCGAAAGCCGTATTAAACACACCGGAATTTGACGTTACCAGACAATTGCTTTCCAGAAAGAAAATAGACTGTATCCAGGATTACGGAGAAAACGGATTTAAAGGCGTGCTGGTGGAAACGATATGTTTGTTCATCAATACACTGGGACAGCCTAAAAATACGAAAGTGGAATCTCTGACGCGGAAGAAAAGTATGGTTCAGAAACAGAAATATATTACGGATCCGGCATATCCGTATTGGATTATTTACAGGAACGATTTTTTTGACAATATTTCCAAACGGCTGGACTTTGATAAATTTACCGTTTTCAGGGACAGGCAGATTACGAATTCCAATACGACGCAGGAAAAAGGGAAAGACTGCCTGCGTGTTATCAAATCCAGAAATATCAGCGATAACGGGAAAGAAATTGTGGATATACCGGGATATGATTCTTATATTAAAAAGACCACGGCAGAAGCGTTAAGCGCTTATCGGTATGTCGGTGACCGAAACGTATACCTGACCCCGAATATGACATATAAGCCAAGAGTCATGCGCAACACGGAAAATGTGGTGGTGAACGGTTCCGTTGCCGTATTGATACCAAAAGAAGATCTGGAGCTGACAGAGGAACAGATGGCATATTTTTCCACTGAGGAATACAGACAGTTTTATCAGATCGCGAGAAATTTCCAAACCCGTTCTTTAAATGTAGATGCGACAAGTGTTTTTTTCTATGGAGTATTAAAGGAGCGTCATAATGGATCATGCGGCGATACAAAAGTTTTTAGAGGAACATGATTATGATATCAGAAAAACGCATAACGGACGTTGGATAGATCAAAAATGTACGATGGACGTCGTGTGCCTAGTATCGGACTGCATCGTGGAATATACACGTAATAAACCGGAGCGGACATTTACGGTAAAAGATATATGGTACAGCGATTATACCGTAGAAAATGTCCGGGAGATTTTCAGTAAACCAAACCCTGCCCAAAAAGCATCCCATGAGTATGATAAATATTTCGGGCAGCCTGTGAAACTGCTGGATGCGGCAGGAATTATAAACGGAGTGAAAAGCGGGCGGGGCTATACATATTCCGTTGTAAACCGGGAATTATTGGAGTATATCAGTTTCCGGGAAAGAAACAGTTATCATTTTCTGTGTCTTTATATTGAGAAAGTGCTGAAAGACAGCGGAATTTACGGAATGTTTGAAACGTTTTTCCGACTGCAGGATAAGAACAGTTTTAAAATGTTAAAAGATGACTATACTGATTTTATAATCAGCAATACCCGGATAAACGGCGCTACGGAATGTGGACGTATTTTTACGAAAGTGTTAAATCCGCTGGCCTGTAAATATAAAAAACTCGGGACAGAGAAAGGGCATCTGTCAAAAGATATCATTACGCAGAATATGATAATGTACAATCAGAAAAACTGGAGGGATATTCTGTCGGCAAAACCAAAGGATATGACAAGGAGCGATTATGAAACAGCTTTGCCGGTTCCGGATGATGACGGTATGACGACATACCGTATGAATCGTGCAAAAAGAAACCTGCGCAGATATAATGAGTTGTACCGTGATGGAAAGACAGAGCTGTTTGATGAAAGGCATATACTGGATCCGGCGACTCAGATTCACCATATTTTTCCGGCGCATGAATTTCCGGCGATCGCAGACTATCTGGAGAATTTGATTGCTTTGACGCCGACACAGCATTATTCCTATGCGCATCCAAACAATAACACTCAGTATGTGGATAAAAATTATCAATACCTGTGTTTAATCGCAAAGACAGGCAAGATCAGGGATAATCTAACGGGACGAAGCGGGGGACCGGTCATATATGATTTTTATTTGTATCAGAAAGTGTTAAATACAGGTTTGTGTACGGAAGAATTTTTTGAAGTCCGGGAAATGGATTTCGAGGAGTTATTAAACAGGCTTGAAAAATATTATGTATAGTACATGGTATACTGACGCGCAGGAAGTTTCATATTTTCAATATAGGAATAAATAAGGAAAATCCGGAGGAATGATCAAATGATTTTATATTTTACAGGAACGGGAAACAGCCGTTATGCCGCCCGGAAGATCGGGAAGATATTGGGAGAAGAACCGGTATCGTTAAATACTTATATAAAAGAGGAAACAGCCGGTGAATTTACGTCGGAGAAACCGTATGTATTTGTCGTTCCGACATATGCCTGGCAGATACCGCATGTGGTCCGTGATTTTATATTACATTCGCACTTTTCCGGTTCCGGTCAGGCATATTTTGTGCTGACCTGCGGGATGAGCGCGGGCGGAGCCGGGGAAGCGCTGCTTTTCAGCCCGCGGCACGTGCTCCT
>JAAWJJ010000094.1 GCA_022796875.1 Eubacterium sp.
GACAAAAGGTTTCCCGCATCAGGCGACAGGAAATCCTACATATCGAATTCTTATCCAAAAAGATCACATCCCATAGACACAGAATTTTTTACAGCCTCAATTTCAGATAAAGCCGTTTCATAAGGAAATCGTCCAAACTGCCAGCGGCTTCCCCTCTCCATGAAAAGTAACTACAGGAGTTCTACTGTTCCATCGGTTTCCACATACTCCGCTTCCGCTCCGTATTCCAGAATGGCCGTGCCGTTTGTACTTTCCGTAACCGCTTTTTCCAGCTCTTCCCTGCGGTGCAGCGGAACAAGCAGGTGCATCACCACTTCCTCTGCATATTCTGTATCTATACATGGAATATTTTTTTGCGCCGTAATATACTGCAATTTCCCGATTCCGTTGTAATCAACCGTAACATCCAGACGAATCCCACACCGCTTCCAAACCACTGCCGCTTCTGAAAGTCCTTCCTGCGCTGCTTTCTGATACGCCCGCACCAGACCGCCGGTTCCCAATAAAACACCTCCGAAATAACGTGTGACTACAATCACACAATTGTGGATCTCTTCCCGCAAAAGCACGTCCAAAATCGGCCTGCCTGCCGTTCCGGACGGCTCTCCGTCATCACTGCACCGCGTAATTTCCATGTTGCTGCCAATTACAAAAGCATAACAGTTATGCCTGGCGTCCCAATACTGTTTTTTCAGGCTGTTTATGTAATTTACAGCTTCTTCTTCCGTTTCCGCTTTTTCCACATGGGCAATAAAACGGGATTTCTTTTCCACGATCTCTCCGCTTCCGCCTCTATATATTATTTTGTACCCCTGAACAGGCTGTTCTGACATAATTATTTCCTTTCACTATCGGATTTTTTGTCCCTTTTATAATAATATCTCAGACTTTTCATTGTGTAAAGACTGTCCCGAGGTATGTTACGAATTTATACGGAAACCGAAATATTTACATTCTGTTCCGCCTGAACTGTTTCTCCTGTTTTTGTATAGGTTACAGGCTCTTTTATGACGCCCGTCTTTCTTTCACCGATGCCGGCAGAAACCGGAGCCGTATAACTTTCGAATAAATCTTTCCCTGTTTCACTGATTTCCACGATATCCGGCTGCACGTTCCCGTTTCCTGCAGTATCCGGCTGCACGTTCCCGTTTCCTGCAGTATCCGGCTGCATGTTCCCGTTTCCCACGGCCGGCTCTTCCTGTTTTCTGCTTTCCTCAATCCTCTCTTTCTGCTTTTCACTTTCTTCTTTACGTTTCTCTATGATCTCCTCACGTTGCGCTTTTACCCTTTTTCTTGCTTCCTCTGCCTCTTCTTCCATTCCTTTGTCTGCTTCCGCCTTATATTCGTCCGCTTTGTCCGCAAATTTGACGACATACTCCATCGACCTCTTCATGGTCGCCATATCGCCTCTGTTTCTTGCTTCCTTGTAAACACGCATCGGGGTATTCAGCAAATCCATATTTGTCCTTGCCCCCACAAGTCCTTCCATTGTTTTTGTATTCATATTGCCTCCTCCTCGCTTTCCACGTCAAATTTTCCGGTTTACATCTGTTTTTTCGGCATCATAAAAAAACATATTAGGTCTATGTTTCAAACAGTCCGTTTGCTGTCATGTACGGCAGCATACATCGGCATGAGAACCGATATTGAAAAAATACCGTTTTCGGCTTCTATTTCCGTGACTCCGTTATATTGCCGTACCGTATCGTTGATATTAAACAGTCCGATTCCATGCTCCCGGAAATTTCCCTGGCCAGGCGCTTCCTTCTTTTCACCGTGCCTGGCCGGATCCATGCTGTTTTTCACTTCCAGGAAAAAACACTTTTTTACTGTTTTTGCCTGAATACGGACAAAACGGCGCTCTCTGTTTTGCACTCTTTTGCACGCTTCCAGCGCATTATCCAATATGTTGCCAAACAACACGCACAGGTCAAATTCATCTATACCGCATCCGTTCGGTATTTGTACGTCACATTCCCATAATATTTGTTCCTGTTCCGCCTGTTTTCGCTTCTGGTACAGGAGCGCGTCCACCGCCTTGCTGCCCGTCGCGTCCCCGCCGGTTTCCAGGACGACAGATTCCATATTTTTTATATAGCGGCTCAGTTTTTCCCATTCTTTATTCTGAAATAATCCCGACAGGGCAATAATATGGTTTTTCATATCATGCCTTAACCGTTCCGACTGCCGGTACTGTTCCGTCAGCATTTTATAAACCGCAACCTGCGACTGATAGCGGCTGCTTTTTTTCTGTTCCAGATAAAGCCGGTCCATCCCAAACAGGAAAACTGCCGCGGCAAATATGGACAGGCCCGTTAAGACGCAAATTTCAACATGACTGAAAATCTGGTCATAATACAGTTCCTGATTTCTCCTGCTGCTTACCATAATACCGTTGCTCGCACCCCAGTTTACCACATCAATCACCGCCGTGACAGCAAACAGAGGAATTGCGGATACCAGATACCATTTTCCCCGCCGGCTGCCAAAAACGGACGTAAGACGCTCTGACATCCAATATACCGCCAGTATTACCAGAAAAAAACCGACGCATCCAATCAGGCCGGCCTCCGTTTCATGAATAATGGGTTCCGGTATCTTTTCAGCAAAATATTGGAAAGACAGGACCAGACAGGATAATAAAGAAACGCTGAAATTTCCGGCCAGCGTCATAGCTGCCGTCAGCATGGAAGCCGCCAGAACCCTTTTCCCCTTTCCCTCTCCGAACAGCAGCAATATCAATCCGGTAAAAAACAGATGTCCAAGCGCCGTCAGAAATATGTATGGAACAGAATATTGTCTGTTCACAATATTCAAAACCAGCCAGCCGCAAAAAACCAGAGCCACAAAAAGGAAAATATTTTTTCGGGAAGCGCCCAGATATCGTCTGCAGAATCTGCCTGACATCCAGACATATGCCAGATAGCACGGCGCTTCTGTCAGAAAATCCGCGTAATCCAATAAACATATCATAATATTCCTCCGTTTTTCCTCATATACTTCAGCATTTCCCGGCAAAACTCCTCATATCTTCTTTTTGCAATCATAATTTTTTCTCCGTTTTCCAACACGGCTTCCTGCCTGTTGTACGCATCGACATACTTCAAATGAATGAGATAACTTTTATGGCATCTGAAAAAGCCTTTCTCCCGCAGTTTGTTTTCCAGGCTCCCGATCTGTTCGTAATAGGTAAAAATGCCCTCTGCGCCATGAACCTCGACTACCCTCCCTTTCATCTCAAAATAGTAGATATCGTCCAGAAATATTTTTGTTTTTTGTCTTTCTCTGCTGGCAATCATAAATTCCTGCGAACGGCTTTCCGTTTTCAGGACGGCTTTCCGCAATACGCTCTTCAGTTTCTTTTCTTCCACGGGCTTTAACAGGTATTGAAAAGCTTCTACATCATATGCTTCAAATACATAATCCCTGCTGGAAGACACAAAGATCAGGATCCTGTCAGACGCTTTTTTCCGAAACATCTGCGCCGTTTTCATTCCGTCCATGCCGCACATCATAATATCCAGAAAAACAATGTCAAAACTTTCGGCCACTTCCAGCAGTTCCCTGCCGCCCTGAAACTGGCGGATCATACACGGTATTTTCATGTTTTTCAGAATTTCTTCAATTTTTCCTGCCAAACTGCAGCATTCTATGACTTCATCATCGCATACTGCTATAGAAAGCATGGAAATCACCTTCCTTTCCGGTATATATTATATATCGACAGGAATATGACCGGAATTTTGTTTCTGTCCTGAGCGGGCGTTTTCATGTAATGGCCGGAATTTCTGCATGATTATTTTGATTTCCGGTAATAATTTTCACTATAAAAATGATTTTTTCTTTCATATAAAACCTGTTTTTGATATAATGGTTGGGTAAGTGTATTTTAACTCCCATGGCAATTACAGCTGCCCGTGGGAATAAAAGGAGGTTTTTCATGAATTATGGTAAAAAAAATGCCCGTAAAAAACAAAAACAGCTTACTTCAAAAAAAATAAAAGCAGGCAGAAAATTTGCAGTTATTTTCAGGAAAACTCTTTTAATCTGTATTCTTGCTGTTGTCATTATCGGCGCTTTTGCAGGTTATGGAGTCATTCGAGGCGTCATTGATGCCGCTCCTGATATTGAAGATATTGACGCCACTCCGACAGGATACCTTTCTACCGTTTTAGACGACGGCGGCAATCAGATTGCCACGCTTGTCGCTTCCGGTTCCAACCGTGTCTATGCCACGCTGGACGAAATACCGGTAGATATGCAGCATGCTTTTGTGGCGATTGAAGATTCCCGTTTTTACGAGCATAACGGAATTGATTTAAGAGGAATTGCGCGCGCGCTTGTGCTGGGACTGAAATCCGGCCTTGAGGAAACGCAGGGCGCCAGTACGATCACGCAGCAGCTTTTGAAAAACAATGTTTTTACCGACTGGACCAGCGAATCGTCCCTGTCCGATAAACTGAAAAGGAAAATACAGGAACAGTACCTTGCGGTGCAGTTAGAAAAAGTACAGTCCAAGGAATGGATACTTGAAAATTACTTAAATACGATCAACCTCGGGCAAAACTGCCTTGGCGTGCAGGCTGCTGCAAAGCGTTATTTTGGCAAAGACGTATCCGAACTAAACCTTTCGGAAAGCGCCGTCATCGCAGCGATTACCCAGAATCCTTCCCGCTACAATCCGATCTCGGCCCCGGAAGAAAATTCCAAACGGCGGGAAACCGTGCTGACTTATATGCTGGAACAGGAATACATTTCCGAAAAAGAATATAACGACGCTCTGGCAGACGACGTTTATTCCCGAATACAAATTGTCAACGCCCAGACGGAAGAAACCAAAAACGTCTATTCCTATTTTGTAGACGAGCTGACCGATCAAGTCATCGACGATCTGATCGAAATCAAAGGTTACACGGAATCGCAGGCTTACAAAGCCCTGTATAACGGCGGCCTGACTATTTACTCTACTCAGAACGCGACGATTCAGGGCATATGTGACGAAGAAGTCGCCAATCCGGAAAATTATGATGCGGACACCCGGTATTCGTTCTCTTATGCGCTGACGATCGAACGTGCCGACGGAACTTATGAAAATTTTGACGAAAATACAATGCTTTCTTATTATCAGTCCAGCGACCCGTCTTACGAAATTAATTTTTCCAGCCGGGAAGAAGCGCAGGCTGCCGTTGACCAGTACAAAGCGGAGATCATGAAACCGGAAGACAAAATTGTCGCAAACGGCGAAGCGTTAACTTTCACCATACAGCCGCAGGCTTCCCTGACGATCATGGACCAGACGACCGGAGAAGTAAAAGCCCTTGTCGGCGGACGCGGGGAAAAAACCGCCAGCAAAACTTTAAATCGCGCAACCAGGACCACCAGGCAGCCGGGCTCCACGTTCAAGGTGCTGGCCGCGTTTGCACCGGCGCTTGATTCTGCCGGAATGACGCTGGCAACTGTACAGGACGACGCGCCATATTCCTATGCCAACGGAGTCACCGTAAATAATTACGACAACTCCTACCGCGGTTTTACGACAATCCGTGAGGCAATTACCCATTCCATCAATATTGTCACTGTAAAAACGCTGACGGATATTACTCCGCAGGTCGGATATGATTATTTATTAAATTTCGGATTTACAACACTGACCGATACCGATATCGTTCAGTCGCTGGCATTGGGCGGTATTACAAACGGCGTCACAAACCTGGAACTGACCGCCGCATATGCAACGATTGCAAATAAAGGCACCTATACAAAACCGCGTTTTTATACAAAAATTCTGGACCATGAGGGAAATGTACTGATTGACAACACCCCGCAGACGCATACCGTGTTAAAAGAATCTACCGCATACCTGCTAACGGATGCCATGGGCGACGTTATGACATCCGGAACCGGTACTTCCGCAAATTTTGACGGCATGCCGACTGCCGGAAAATCCGGTACGACTACGAAAAACAGAGACGCTTTGTTCGCCGGGTTTACTCCGTATTACACCTGCGTGGTATGGGGCGGTTATGACGATAACACTCCGCTTACCAGCACTTCCTACCCAAAAACGCTCTGGAAAGGCGTGATGTCGCGAATCCACGAAAATCTGGAACCTAAAGACTTTGAAAAACCGGCCGATATCGTTTCCGCAACGATTTGTAAAAAATCCGGCAACCGAGTTGTAGAGGGACTATGTGATAACGATCCCCGCGGCAGTATGGCCCGTACGGAATTGTTTGCAGAAGGCACCGTACCTGTCGAAGGCTGCGACCATCATGTCAGCGTAACATTATGCTCCGCCTCCGGACTGCTTGCAGGAGAATTTTGTCCGCCGGAATTTCACTATACCGGCGTATATATTACCGGCGGCTCGCCCGGCTCGGCAGACGGTTCCTATCTGATCGGCGTATCCGAAACATGCAACGTCCATACGGCATTACCGATACCCGTACCGGAAGTGCCTATCGGAAACGACGAATCGATAAGGCAGGATATTACCGGCATCGCCAACCCGAATGATCCCGGAAATGATTCTCCGGATAACAACTCACCGGAAAGCGGTGATACCGTAAAACCGGAAGAAGGTTCCGACAGCAAACCGGAGGAAAATCCTCCCGGCGATAATAACGGCGATACCGGAAGTCCGCCGGATTAACCGAATATCTGAGCGCCTGATCAGGCGCT
>JAAWJJ010000027.1 GCA_022796875.1 Eubacterium sp.
GGCATAAAAATACTCCTTTTCGATAAAAATTTTCATATCCTAATTCTTACCAAAAAGGAGCCATTTCTTTCCAAAAACACAATTTATTTTACACTACCCGGAAGTCAATCCACAAATCCCCGTAAATGCTAGTTTTGATTTTATCCTGAAATGTGTATGTTTCAATCTCAAACTTCGCTTTTTCCAGAAAATAAACGAAAATGCGCTTTTTAGCAGGGTCCACGATCCAATATTCGCGGACCCCTGTATTTGCATACAAGTTTAATTTGAGAATGTAGTCATGGCTGGAATTCCCGGGAGAAACGATTTCTATGATCCAGTCCGGGGCTCCGGTACAACCACGGTCTGTAAGTTTATTTTGGTCACAAATAACGCTTATATCCGGTTCTACTATCGTTTTGCGGTCTTCTTTCAATTTGACAGCAAAAGGGGCAGGATACACTCTGCAGAAGCCGCCCTTTGATTTGAGGTAATTACGGATTGTTCCGGAAAGTTCCATAAGTATTGTTTGATGGATTCTGGCAGGCGCCGCCTAATTATAGATCAGATTTCCTTCAATCAGTTCTGCCCGGACATTCTCCGGCAAATTATAATAATCTTCTTCTGTGTATAGTTTTGGTTGCGGCATTGCCACGGTAACACTTCCTTTCCTGGTTGTTTTTTATAAGTGAATCATCTTATTTATAATAATAGTCTATGGCTTCTTTAATAGAATCTCCTAACTCCACCCATAACTCTTCGCTTACTGTTATTGTCATATCTGAATCTTCTTCTACCGTAGCATCCACTTCACTTTTCATATAATCTCAGCGATTTTCCCATATACCGCATTTGCTTTATGAATTTGCCGGAATGTTTCTTCATCCTCTTCCGTGACATCTCCGGATGCAAAATTGCTTAAATAAGAAGTCCATACCGGACTTTCATACAATTCTTCCCCCAAAGAGTCTATTTCCCCCCTCTACTTCGTATATACCCCGCCCGGCAATACCTGCTTTTCTTACTTTCGGTTTTCTTGTCCTTTGCTTTTGCCGTCACTTTATAATAGTAATACCTGTTACGTTTCACGTTTGCATCGGTATAGGAATTTCCCCTTACCTTCGCTATTTTTCTGTACTTCCCGTTCGGTTTTGAAGAACGGTATACGACGTAGGAAGACGCTCCGTACGTTTTCCTCCACTGAACCGTTACTTTCCGTTTTGCCGAAGAAATATTTTTGCCGCTCTTCGTATTCTGTACATACGCCCTGACTTTTTTCGGCGTGCTGCACGCCACATAAAGTATGTAACTCGCCCTGGAACCGGAAGCTTTTTTATCTTTTACCGTAATCGTTGTCCGGCCCGGTTTTAATGCCGTTACGGTTCCGTCCCTGGAAACCGACGCTACTGCCTGATTGCTGGAAAACCATGCCAGATTATCTTCCGAAATATAGGACTGTTTTACTGGCAGCAGTTTTATCGTATCCCCATAAGTTACTTTATAAGATTTCTGCTGAAATCTCAGCTTCTTTTTCGCAGTCTTCTTTTTGGTATCCGTTACATGAACCGTACAAAACGCCTGGAGTCCTGACTCCGTTTCCGCCAGTATTTGGGTGCTTCCGGCAGCCACACCCGTTACTTTTCCACCGGAATCATCTACCCGGGCAATTTTTTCATTCATGCTCCGCCACTTAATTTCCGAACCCAGATAACCGGAATCCACAAGAGTATACGCCTGCAGACGCACGCTTTTCCCTGCCGTAACCGTTTTCTCTTTTGCAGAAATTCCCGCACGGTTATCTACAAGTCCCTCTAATAGCCGCATGGTCGGTTCACTTAAACTGCACCCGCTTAAATCTTCTTTTTCTCCACTCGGAATTTCATGGAAAATCTGATAATAAAACAGGCAGGCCGCCAGATAATACCCGGCATAACACGGATGCTTCCGATCTGTTGCATACAATTGGACAGACGGATATATCTGATTACAGTGCCAGAACATCATACCTACCGGTACTACGGTCAGATTCAGTTCTTTTCCGATCTTATCGCAGGCGGCGGCTACCCCCGTCTGCATCTGATGCTTAGATAAAACAGTTTTTTTGCCGTTTTTCATCGTGACCGATCCGTCTTTATACCCGTGTGTGGCATACAATAATACTTTTGCATGATTCTGATACTTTAAAGCCAGTTCATTCAATTGGCATATAGCCGGGAACATTTCGCTCTCCGCCTGCTGTATGCCGTTTTTACTGTAGTCCTGTAAAACGATATAATCCCATTGACGGTTCATCAGGGCATTGGTCGCTTCTCTGTAATATTTCTTATACTTTTCAGACAAAAATGCATAGTAAGACAAATGCGCGCCATTATGGCTGAGCATCTTTATTTCTACGTGCCTGCCGGAGGTTTTTGCCAGCTCCTGTACTATTTTCCCGACATTATGATCCTCATTTCCCGGATGTTTTGAAAAACTGTTCCCTATAAAAAGGATTTTAACGGATTCTCTGAAAGCTGTAGCCTGCTCTGCAAAAACAGGCCTGCACGGCATAATTAATATACACGCAACAAGCAATAAAACTGCTGCAGCTTTTGCTTTCAGCTTCTTCATACTACTTTGTTCCACTCCTTTTTATCATTTCCATAAATTCTTATACTCTTTTACTCTATAATCTTTTGCTTCGTCCTCTGCTATCTATTACAAACCTGCTATTCCCTGGAAATCCAAAAGATAAACGTACTCCCTTCCCCGGGCGTACTGTTCACTTCAATCGTACCCCCGTGTATCTGTGCAATTTTCATGGCAATTGCCAGCCCCAGACCGAATCCATCCGACTGCCTGGAGGTATCTTCTTTATAAAAGCGTTCAAAAATCTGCTCTTTATGTTCTTCGTCAATGCCCGGTCCCCGGTCCGTAACCGACATATAGATCCGTTCTTTTGAGCCGCCGGTCTGTACGGTAACCGGAATGCCCGGCGGTGAAAATTTAGCGGCATTGGAAATCAGGTTTTTCAGTCCAATTATAATAAGATTGATATCCATCGGCGCCGATACTTCTCTTAACTCCAGCTCGAAAATGACGTTGCTCTTTTCCTTTTCGTCCTCACAGATACTTTTTACAATGTCATCCAACCCGACCCACTCTTTTTCAATCGGCTGTAACCCCTGCTCCATTCGTGCCAGATGAAGCAGCTGCAAAATCAAATGGTTCATCTTTTCGGACTGTCTGTGGATTACTTCAAAAGACTCCCGCATTTCTTCCATTGTTTTAGCTTTGCTGCTTCCGTATCGGCTTTCCGCCATAATGACCGCTACCGGAGTTTTCAGTTCATGGGTAACATTGGAAGAAAACTGCTCCTGCGATTGAAAGATCTGCTCCATTTGATCGAGCATGTAGTTGTCCGCTTCCGCTAATACAGAAATATCTTTAAAATTCCCGCTGTAAGTAATACGCTGGGAAATATCATGATTTGTCCCGATATTTTCCGCTACGTGCCGGAGTTCCCGGAGCGAATTGGCTATTTTCCCTGCAAAATACCTGCCCGCCAGCAGTACAACAACAGCGACTGCCAGCGCGCTGAAATAGGAGAGATATTCCAGTCTTTTATAATGGCTGGAAATATCGGATTTCCTGACAATCCCCCGGATATAAATATCCTCACTCAGAGTATGAGGCTTCCGTCTGTCATAAACAAAATAGGATTCTTTATCGTACTCTACTTTCTGCATTTTATTATCAAACGAAACATCTGACGGAAATCCTTTTGGATAATCTCCTGCTATAACCCCGTCTTTTTGACTTATAACAAGAAAATAGTAACCGTCGTCTTCATACTCAAATTCATTGGAAATTTCCAGTTTTCCGTTTTCCATTACAACATATTTTGCATTCTTCATTACCTTATTCAGTAAATGCGTCCTGATATCATACGAAACGACCGTCGCAGTCAATATGTGCACAAAAATAAGCATCACAAGCGCCATAGAAGCAATCACAATCAGCAGAAAAATATTTAAAAACTGTGAAATTGAAATTTGCTTTATTCCCCGCTTTTTAATAAATAACCCACCCCTCGCATCGTACGAATCAGTTTTTCCTCGAATCCGTCGTCGATCTTTTTACGCAGATAACGGATATATACATCAATAATATTGGAATTTCCGTTATATTCGTAATTCCATATATTCGCTTCGATCTGTTCCCGTGTCACGACATTCCCCTGGTTCCGGATCAAAAACAACAGAATAGAAAACTCTTTTGAGGACAGAAAAATTTCCTGACCACCGCGTTTTACCGTATGCTTATTGTTATTTACTTCCAGATCATGGCATCGGTAAATGTCGTCCGGAGCCAGGGCTTTTACTCTTATCATTGCCCGGATTCTTGCAAGAAGTTCCTCAATCTGAAATGGCTTCGTCAGATAATCATTTGCCCCGATGTCCAATCCTTTTACAATGTCCTTTACGTTATCACGTGCCGTCAGAAACAATACCGGAGTCTGTATTCCCTTTTCCCTGGCACGTTTTAACACGTTAAACCCGTCCATTTTCGGGAGCATGATATCCAATATTACCCCGTCATATTCACCAAGACAAAGATAATCCCACGCTGCTTCCCCGTCAAAGCAGGAATCCACACAATAGTTTTCCGATTTCAATTCCCGGACCAGGATCCGATTCAAATCCTTTTCGTCTTCTACCACAAGCAGCCTCATAGTAACATTCCTTTCCTGCTCTTGTTTTTATCTGCCGTCAGTTCTCTGCCGTTTCCGTCTGCTCTTATGATCGGTTCTTCGCCGTTTCCGTCTGCTCTTTATTTTCCGTCTGCTCCGGCTGGTCTATATTTGTCTTTCCGACCAGGTAGACCGGCCTGTTTTTCGCTTCCAGATACATTTTTGCCAGATATTGCCCCAATATACCGATGCACAGAAGCTGCAGTCCCCCCAGAAACAGAATGATTGACACGATAGACGCCCATCCGTCTACCGGATCTCCAAATACCAGACGCCTTACAATAATAAATACCAGAAATACAAATGCGATCAGGCAGAATATAAGTCCGACCAGAGAAGCAAGCACAAGAGGCGCCGTAGAAAACGCCACAATCCCTTCTATACTGTATCGGAACAATCCCCAGAAAGACCATTTTGTTTCTCCGGCCGCCCGCTCCACATTTTCATATTCCAGCCATTTCGTCCGAAAACCTACCCAGCCGTACAGTCCTTTGGAAAACCGGTTGTACTCTTTTAACCGCAGCAGAGCATCCACAAACTTTCGGTTCATCAGTCTGTAATCTCTTGCGCCGTCTACCATATCGGTTTGGGAAATTTTATCCATAATTGCATAAAAGCGCCTTGCAAAAAAGGATCTGATTCTTGGTTCGCCCTTTCTTGTTACGCGCCTTGTCGCAACAGAATCGTACCCCTCGTTTATGATCGCATCATACATTTCCGGAAGCAGGGACGGCGGATCCTGCAGGTCGGCATCCATCACCGCAACGTAATCTCCGGTCGCATGTTCCAGCCCCGCATAAATTGCCGCCTCTTTTCCAAAATTTCTGGAAAAGGAAATATATCGAATACAGGAATCCCTGTTCGCCAGTTCTTCGATCTTTTCCTGTGTCCGGTCGGAGGAGCCGTCGTTTATAAACAACAGCTCAAATTCCGTATCTGTCATTTTCTCCATAACCGCATGAAATTCTTCATAAAAATACTCTAATACTTCCTGTTCATTGTAACACGGTACGATAGCGGTTATCTTGTCCGTTTTGCGTTTCATATTTATATCTGTTCCTTTCTGTGAAACATTCATACATTTTCCGTCTGTTTCGCAGATACATCATATCATTTTTTTATAGTTAATTCAATCGCTTCGCCTTTACGGTTTTAGAAGACGCGCTGCAGTATGTTTTTCCGTTCATTTTTTTATAGGCTTTTATTCTGTAATAATAGGTTTTCCCTTTTTTTGCTGTCTTATCGGTATAAGATACCGTATTTTTGCTTTTCATCGTCGCTATTTTTTTATAACCGCTGTTTTTCTTTACAGAACGATACAAGATATAACCGGTCGCTTTTTTATTTTTTGTCCAGGTAATCTTAATATTCTTTTTATTGCAGGAAGCGGTAACTTTTTTAGGCGTTGCAGGTATCATCACGGCAAAATATCCGCTTTTTTCGCTCGTTGTTTTTGTATAAACCGCTTTTGCAGCCACTTTATAATAATATGTCCGGTCTTTTAACACATTTGCGTCAGTATAGGAAACGCCGCTTACTTCCGCAATTTTTTTGTAAGTTCCTTTTGCAGCAGTGGACCGATATACAATATAAGACGACGCATCCTTTATTTTGCTCCATTTTACGACGGCTTTTCCTGTCTTTGACGATGCGCTCCCGCTGCTTTTGACTGACACGCTGATCTTCTGCGGTTTTTTACATGCCACATATAACACGTAGCTTGCTTTCGAACCAAACCACCCGTCTTTCACCGTAATCGTTGTCTTACCTGCTTTTAACGTGGTCACGCTTCCATCCGCCGAAACTTTTGCCACTGCCTTGTTGCTGGAAGACCAGATCAGGTTACTCTCTGCGCTGTAAGTCTTCTGGAGCGGCATCAATTTTATCCTGTCCCCGCAAGTCACCTCATAGTCTGCCCGCTGAAACCCAAAATTCTTTTTGTTTTTTAGATTGGGGTTTTCTACGACATTTATGGTACAAAAGTCCTGCAGTCCGGACTTTGTTTCCGCCATGACCGGTACACTCCCAACGGTTACGCCTCTGACCGTTCCGCCCGTTCCGTCTGTGACGGCAATTTTTTCGTCCATACTCTGCCATGTGAAAGACGAGCTAAGGCAGTAAGAATCCAGCATTGAAGAAACCTGCAAAGTGATATTTTCGCCTGCCACTACCGTTTTTTCTTTTTCCGAAATACCGATCCGGTTATTTACAAGTCCCTCCAACCGCCACATCGTAACAGAATCCAGATTGCACCCGCTTAAACTGTCTGCATTTCCCTGTGGAAGTTTCTGAAAGATCTGATAATAAAACATACATGCCGCCAGATAGTACCCTGCATAAGACGGATGTTTCAAATCCTCCGAATATAACCGGATCGAAGGATATACCTGATTGCAGTGCCAGAACATCATGCCTGTCGGAACTACGGCCAGATCCAGTTCTTTTCCAATCTTATAATATGCGGCGGCTACGCCGGTCTGCATTTGATGCACTGATAAAACAGTATTTACACCGTTTACCTTTGTGGCAGATCCGTCGTGATACCCATGCGTGGCATATAACAGGACTTTAGCATTATTCTGATATTCCAACACCAGCTGATTCAGTTGCCGGACAGCCGGATACATCCTGCTTTCCGCATATTCAATACCGCTCTTGCTGTAATCCTGCAAAACGATATAATCCCATTGTTCATTCTTCAGGGCATCCGTTGCCTCTTTATAATAACTGTTATGATCCGCCGACGGAAACGCATAATAAGACAAATAGGCGCCGTTATGGCAGATCATTTTTATCTCCGTATGCCTGCCGGAACTTTCCGCAAGTTCCCCCAGAATTTTACCCACGTCAGAATCCGCATGGTTCTGATATTTTGAAAAGCTGTTTCCAATAAACAGTATTCTGACCGGCTGTTCCTCTGGCATTGCAGACTGGCCCGCATAAACCGGGGAGCCAAACATAGAAACCAAGCAAACAACCGCCAAAAGCAGCAAGCATATTTTTTTCTTCCATCTCTTCATAGTCTTTTTCTTCCTTTAAAACGCTCCGTACACAAAACTGCCTGCATCAAATTCGGATCCATACATCCCAAAAACAAACAACAGCACAATCGCGCCTATATAAATCAGCCAGCGGAAAACAACCGGCTGTGCAGACAGGGATTCCCGTATTTTTATTTTCTGCTGCAGCATATCCACGCACCACATCATGAAAATTCCGACGATAACCACACAGAAATCTTTTCGGTCCATTCCGTAATTATAAATACTGTCGTCCGTCAGCACCCACAGATTAGCGCTTGTAAACATCTGTTTTATCATAAGCAGGCAGCCATGCAGGGAACCGGTTTCCGTCAACATTCTTCCGCCGCAGAACAGGCAGAATGTACGCGCCATCTGAAACAGTTTCCATCCGAACGAATCCGTATCGATTTTCAAAAACTGCGTCATTTTTTTAAACTCCGGAGCCAGCACCGCACCGAGGATAATCAGGATTCCCCAGTAAAATCCCCATGCAACGTAATCTTTTCCCGTGCCGTGCCACAATCCTGTCAGAATCCAGACGATAAGAAGCGGAATTGCCGTAGACGCAATCTGCCCCGTTCTTGCCCCGCAGCGCTGCCTCACTTTCATCGTCCACTTCATAAAATGAGGATTCATTGCAATTGGCATATAAACATAATCTTTAAACCAGGCACCCAGCGTGATATGCCACCTGCGCCAAAATTCCGCGGCGCTTTTCGAGAAAAACGGCTGCTTAAAATTCAGCTCCAGCGTGACGCCCATAGCCTGCGCCGCACCCCGTACAATATCCATGCATCCGGAAAAATCGGCATAAAGGCTCATGACGTCAAAAAAGACCGCCAGTATAATCTCTGCTCCTGCGAAACTCCCGACATCTCCGAATATTGTCGCCGTATATAACGACAGCCGGTCCGCAATTACGACTTTCTTAAAGTATCCCCACAGCATAAGCTGTATTCCATGGCAGACACGCTGGTACTCAAATCCCGGAAGCCTGTCAAACTGCGCGATCAGCTTGTCGTAACGGGTAATCGGCCCCTGCACGATAATCGGAAAATACGTAACACATAAAAACAATTTCAAAAAATTGCGTTCGCATTTTATTTTATTCCAGTATAGATCCAGCAAATATCCGACGGAAGAAAACGTATAATACGAAATTCCCAGAGGCACCAGTATTGTCTTCGGCTGCAAAAGCATAGACAGGCTGTCCGCTTCTTCCCAGCCCAGCAATCTTCCTGTCTTTACATAAATCAATATCCCTAAAACAAGAACCACGCCGGCCAATATAAACTTCAGGCTTCGTTTTTTAAACTTTGCAAATAACCCTGTTCTCTCTCTCGGAGAAAGGCTTTCTTTTTCCCTGTCAAATCCGGCGTATGTTTTTTCAATCAGCCGGGATACGGCGTAAACAATTGCCGTTGTAATGACTACAAGGACCAGACATTCCCAGCCGGCAAACCAGTAGAACACCAGGTTTCCGACTAAAATGACTGCCTGACGCAGTTTTACTCCCGGCATCAGCCAGTAAATAATAAGGAACAGTGTTAAAAAAGCAATAAACTCAAGTGTATTATAAGACATTTTTCTCTCTGACTCCCAATTTTATCGTGTCGCTTTCCACTCCGGACCGCCAGTATCAAAACATACGGAATCAATCACTTTCCGGGTTTCGTTATTATAGACCACAAAATTCAGGCCGTTTTTTCCCGGCGCATATTGTTCTCCGTCAATATTGATCGTACAGCTGTCCCCGCTGCCTTTCCCTTCGCTGGTAATTTCATAGCGTACTCTTCCGTTCCGCAGCGCGCCGTCCGCCGACAACGATTCCCAGCCGGCCTCTTCCCGGACGTTTTCTCCGTCTATAACCGCATAATAACTGATATTCTCGTTGTTCTCCAGCGGAATTGCAAGCCCCTTTTCACGGAAAAACATCAGAATTTCCCCGGTCAGCGCTTTTGTGGCCTCACCTTTCACCGCGACCAGTATACTGTATCTGTCGTCTTCCAGCATAGATAAATATTCCGACAGGTCGGTTATCTTTGTCAGTTCGCAGTCTTTTTTGGCCTGCTCGAATTTAACAGCAGTTTCTTCCCACTGCGCGTCTTTTCTCGGCTCAATTCCATACTGCTCTGTCAGCACCCTGCCAAGATAATCCGTAATCTTAATCGCTCCCCAGATATTGGCGTGCGGACTGTCTGCATTGTCAGATGCAAAATCATATCCCGCTTCTTCATAATATTTCTTTAAATTAAAATCATAATACGGAAGCTGGTGCTTTTGGGCATATGCGGCAACGCTGTTATAGTTTTCTACCGTTCTTCGCGCATAAGGGGTATTCACCAGAATCAGCTGAATATGGTTCTGTCGGCACAGTTCCACGATACGATCCATATAATCTACCATTGATTCAACCATTTCTTCCTCTGAACCTCCGGTTTCTTCCAACGGCGTATACTCCCTGCCATAGCGGTCAGATAAAACGTTATACCCTTTTAAAAATCCGTCGTGATCGTCTGCATCATATGAGAAGTCATCCTCCTCAAGTTCTTTCCACCTGGCATGAAACCGGAAGATTGGAAAATAATAGCTGACTTTATCCTGACTTTCATCCAAATCGCAAATATCGTCCACCGCTTCTTTTTTTACGGAAGACCATTTCATATAATCCATGGATTTCCGCAAATGGGATTCCTCCATATTTAATCCGCCCTCTTTGTGAAAAAAGAGTTCTTTTACCTCTATCACCACGGCTTTCGGAGTTTGAAAACGCAGCGCCTCTTTCAACCAGTAATAGGAAACAAATATACTTTGTTGTTCCCCTCCCAGATTATAACTCGTAATTCCATACTTATTGTATAATTCCTGCGGCAAAAAGGAGCACATCGTTCTGCTGCTCCCCAAAAATAACACATCCGTCGTATTTTTTTCTATTTCATAAAACTTCTTATACGTTACCGTTGTTGACCATTCATTCATATAAGAATACTTTGGAATAAAAATCTTTGTTAATCCTGACAGGACAAATCCTGTCAGGATCAAAAATACAATTATCCTTACCCATATAAAGCGTTTTGTTTTTCTATTAGACATAATGTATGACGTCCTTTTTCTTCGCGAGTAATGCACCTTCTGCAACAGGATATCCCAGCGCGGCCATGCACCACACCGTATGGTTTTCCGGTATTCCATAGCTGTCCAGAAGTTCTTTCACCGGTTCCGCATTTCTAAGCGTCTTTAAAGCATTCAGCCACACGGAACCGATTCCATAAGAATGTGCCGCCAGAAAAATATTTTCCGCTGCACAGGAAGCATCCTGGCATCCGTTCCCATTGCGGATATCGTTGGAGATCAGAATCAGGCAAACCGGCTGTTCAAACCCGTAACAATAAACGCCGTTAGCTTTGGCAGCCGCTTTTGTTGCTTCCCGCAGGGCATCGATTTTCTGTTTATCCTGGATTACCGTAAATCGCCAGCTTTGCATATTATGTCCGGTAGGAGCATAATATCCTGCCTGCAGAATCATTTCCAATATCTTTTTCGGAATCGGTTCCTCCGTAAATTTCCGAATACTCCTTCTCGTAAATATTGCCTGCATCACAGGATTCATCAGATTTTCTTCCCCTTGTTCCGCCCAGATTTCCCGTAATTCCCTGCGGTCAATTTTACCCATACGGTTTCTTGGCAGTTCCTGTAACATGCAGTAATGCTGCGGAAGTTTATAACGTTCCATCTGAGAGGCAAGATACGTCTGCAATTCTTCTTTCCCAAAAGCCGGACTTCCCGCTACTACAAACAATATCGGGACCTGCCCCAGGACTCCCTCCGGGTCTGCCACTCCAATACAGGCACATTCCCGTACATGCTCATACTGTCCCGCTATATTTTCCACTTCAATCGGAGATACTTTCTCCCCGCCGACATTTATAATATCGTCAGCCCTGCCTGTCATATAGACATAACCGTCCTCATCTGCATACACCATATCGCTTGTAAGGAGCCATCCGTCTTTTAGAGTTGCTTCTGTCAGCTCTTTCTGATTCCAATATCCTGCCATCTGCATATCTCCTTTCAAAGACATGCGCCCCGGACGGTCTTTATCGCTTTGGAAAACTTTTCCGTTTTCATCTAACGTCCTGAACCGCACTCCCGGCAGCGGCTTTCCGACCGCGCCGATCTTTACCGGATCTTTTACCGCCTCCGTAACGTTCAAAAACAAGGCTCCTCCCGTTTCAGACGAGCCCCACGTATTATAAATCATGGTATCTTCCAGTTCCGAGGTCAGACGTTTCTTCTGATCCAGGGTCAGTGAACCTGCTCCCACCTCAATATATCGGAATTTGCTTAATATCTCGGCAAACCTGTCCTGCATCTGCCCGCGAAGTATCTCCATGGAAGCCGGCACGGCAACCATCGCCGTACAGTCAAAATTACTCTGGTTTAACTCCACTTCTCTGGCAAAGGCAAAACCGTTTTGCAATACAGCCGTCGCTCCTTTGTATAAAACCGCGCGCAGTACCCGCAGTGCAAAAGAATGATTCAGGGGCAGCGGCAGCAGTAACCGCTCGTCTTCCCTGATTCCAATCCCCTTTATCGTATTCGACAGTATATGATATACGGACTTGTACGTTAAAATAACGCCTTTCGGCATACCTGTGGTTCCGGTCGTAAATAAAAGTTCCGCCGTTTCGTTCTCTTCCGGCATCCTGTATTCCAAATACGATTCTTCCGGTTCCGACGCATACAGCTGCCGCAGGGAATGAATCTTCAGTTCCTCTTCCAACCCTTTCATCGGCCTGTCCGTCAAAAACAGCACGGCAGATGCATTCCTGTAAACAAGAGCCGCATTTTCCGGCGTACTGTTTTTATCCACAAAAACGGCAATTGCTCCGCAATACTGGATTCCCAGATAAGCGGCAACCGTTTCCGGCTTCGACAATGCCGTAAACAATACCCGCTCCCCGCGTTTTATCCCCATACGGGATAGTTTTGTTCCGATTTTCCGGATCTGCTCCGCCAGTTGTTTATAACTTACCCGTTCTTTCTTAAAAACAACAGCCGGTTTTTCCGGCTGTTGCTCTGCAAGACAAAATATACGTTGAATTAAAGTATCATACATGATCGTTATCTCCTACACATAGTTTTGTACCAGCGCTGCCATAGCGTCGACAGAATTGAAGTTTTCAGGAATAATATCTTCATATGGAATCATGATACCAAATTCCATGGATAAGGTAGATATAATCCCGACTAATGTCATAGAATCCAATATTCCGTCGTCTACCAGTTCTGTGGAACTTTCAAAATCAATTTCCGGATAATTTGCCGTCAGTACATCTATAACTTTTTCTCTCATCGTTTCAAATCCTTTCATTCCGTTTTATCGTTTCCTAAATGGACAATGTCTGCTTACAAACATAATATTTCCAAGTATAATGTATTAATATAATGTCCCAATTACATTAAAATAACATTAAAATAACATTAAAAACCCTTTCTTTTTCGGAACCATACGATCAGTACCACGGCCACAACGCCTGCACAGGATACCGCAATACCTGTTTTCAACCCCGGCGTACGATACCTCAGCTCTATTTCATGCTCACCGGCATCCAGATCCAACGCCATAAACGCATAGTTCGCCTTTAAAATATCGGTTTCTTTCCCGTCTACAAACGCTGTCCAGCCATCGGAATACGGAATCGAAAGAAAAAGGATTTTCGGTTTCTGCAAATTTATCGTACCCGTAATATGTTCGGTAACATTTGCTTCATTCTCATGCAGGTCAAAATTTTCCAGCGTATTTTCTCTTAACTGCTCCGTCTGATCCGCATAATCGGTAAACGGCTGGCAGTAAATATCCATACCGCCAAACGTATAAACCCCTCTTTTTGGAAATTTAATTTCAATAGAAGTAACCGGCGATTCCGCATAGCACAGGTTAAACAGGAGATCCTTGCGGTTATTGTACCATTTATATCTCGGTGTCTGATAAATAATTTTATTTACCGTTTTGGAACCGTCTTCATGTTTTGCCGTTGCAACCAGATTCATCATCGACGGTTCCACATACCTGCGTGCGCCTCTTTTCAGTTCTTTTTGTTTTTCCTCTCCCAGCGCTTCCCATTCCTCTTTCCCGTACAATTCCAGCGGATCAATCGTTTCATCATCATTATACAAATCATACTCGGACACGCCCGAAAATTGCAGATTCTGAAATGCCAGATAAGTTTCGCTGTCTGCCGCTCCGGAAAAAGTAAGCTTAACTTTTTGATCTGTCCCCGTTACCACGAAAGAATTTCCCTGCATGGTAACTCCATCGGAGTCACATGTTACTTCATAATCTTTTTTGGTATGATGAAATGAAAGGCCTGAAAAACTATTCTCCTGCTTTTTCTCATCCGCAACGCCGCTCTCCGGATCGCTGCCGTCCAATATCACGGTCTGTATCATAGCCTCCTGTAGTTCTAACGGCGTAAGAATCTCCGCCTGCTCTTCCGTAATGGAAGAATCATAAGTATAACCAAACGGCAGCGCGTATTCATTTTCATAAACAAAATAATTCACGGAAGAACCGTTTGGTTTCGCTACTTCGGTATTAGAAACCAAATGGTATCCGTAAGGTATCTTTTTATCATCCGCCGATTTCGTTACAAAATATTTTGTCGAGCAGATTTCTTCTAACATGGTCCGCGTATCAAATCCTTTCATATTAAAGATCTGCTTGACGGAAGTAAGCGTCTTCTGGTAAAAATCCGTAACTCCGCTGTTTACCAGACTCCAGTAAGTATGCGTATTTGATACTCCGCTCACCACCGAACCATTAGAAACAATAACACTGCCGGAATCGGAATAGCGAAAAAACGTACCGGAACTGTCCGCGTTTTTAATGGCTGCCGCTTCCGTCGCGTCTGTTTCCTGCTGAAACCCTTTTGCTTTCTTAAATTCACTGATATAATTATCCGTCCACGGTGAAAACCTGGAAAATGCCATTCCACCTATACCAAGAGCAACGATCACAAAAAGAAAGCTCTCCGTTCTTCTGGAATATATAACCGGATTCCCACGGGCAGAAATACTTCGAAATGCCAACACGGCTAATACAACCGCCACAAGCCCGATTGAAAAGTAAAAATCTTTCGAAACGTCCTTATATAACAATATACTGATAATAAAATATGCCGCTACGCATACCGTTAAACAGACGACGTCTTTTTTCCGAAGCCGAAGCAACTCCGGCCACATCTCTGTTAAAATATAAGCAAAAAGGAAAACCGCCCCCCCATGACCAACGGTTTGACACATAGGAAAACCCGTTGGAAACATATCCTGCAAAAGGCAGCAAAAAAGCCGCCATCATCATACAAAAGACGATTTTTAACCGAAAACGGTTTTTCCCTTTTTTTCGAAACAACAGAAACATCGCCAAAATCGCCACGGCAGATACCCCAAGATACGTCCAGCTTCCAAATGCAGGAGTATCCTGTGTGATTAATCCGGGCAAAAATTTTTCATAATAGGAACGTGAATAAAATGGTTCAAACGTATAGCCGCTTTCCCGCCGCATACTGGAAAGGAAAAACTGCGCAATCGGCAACAACATCGCCGCGCTTAACAGACCGCCGACAGCGGCATATCCAATCATTTTTAAAACAGAATATACTTTCTCTTTCCATTTCCCTTTCTCCCACGGGATAATTGCCTCGAACAATATATAACAACCCACAAGCAGCGCCAGCATATATAAAAAATAAAAATTACTGACGGCAGATACTGCAACCATGGCAATAAAAAGCCACGGCTTTTTCTCTTTTCGTATCTTTTCCACTCCCAATAACAAAAGCGGAAAATAAATCATCGGATTGATAAAATACGGATGCGGATTATAGAGTGAATACGCACAAAATACATAAACAAACGATCCGGCCAGAGCCGCGTTCCGCCCCTTTCCCATATATTCTGCATAGGCCATAAACGCCAACCCGGCCAGATATAACCGGAACAAAACCATAAACCCGTAAAAATAAACCATATATTTCGTCGGTACAAAAACAGCCGGCAGCGCAAACGGATCTCCAATCACATAATATTGCAGCGTTGTAAAAAAATCCGCGCCCAGTCCGAAACGTACGGAAAACTTCGGCAATAAAAGCGTATGATCATAAATCAGGGTGCGGATAATCTCCCGCATCCATTTTGCAAAGCAGAGGAGAGCTTTGTAATGCTGATTAAACCCGTCCCCTGCAGTAATAAACGATTTTCCGCTGGCGAACAGATAACCGAAACAGAGTAAGGCTAACAGACAGAATAAAACAGTATATATCAGCCAGTAATATCTTCCCGGATGTAACTCTTTATTAAAAAACTTTTTCATATTTTATCCGTACTCCTTTTTCCATCATTTTATCCTTTCTGCCGCCCTGCTTCCTGTACGGTTTTTTGTTCTTTCCTGTTAAACAAACGTAAAGTTTATTTTATTTTATTTTTTGAAACTTTGCAGCCGGTTGACCCTGATACAAATACCGCTTCTTTCTTCTTTGCTCCTTTGACTGTATTGGATTTTACCGTCGTATTGTTTGACTGGCTGATCCAGATACCTCTGTATTTCCTGGATCCCGTTACTTTATTTGAAGTTACCGTTGAAGACGGAGCGCCGTACAGCATGATCGGCACATCTCCGGTTTTCTTTACAGTATTCCCTTTTACTTTTGCATTATTGCAGTTTGTCGTAAAATAAATCCCGTTCTTTTTCGTACCGCTGATTTCATTACTTTCCACCGTATTCTTTTTGGATTTATAAATATAAATCCCACTACCGGATACGTCAGAAATTACATTTTTCTTCATCGTTGTATAAGCGGATTCACTGACCTTAATGGCATTTTTCCTGCTTCCCTTACCGGAACCGGATATTGTATTCTCCGAAATTACCGTATTGCGTTTTGCGCTCGTTCCACCGGCTTTATATACATATATACCATTTGCGTCAGCCTTTTTCGTAGCAAATTTTTCCACTGTATTTTTAGAAATAGTCGCTCCCTTGCTTCCACTGGCAAGCCAGATTCCTGTTCCGCCGGCCTTAATCGTATTGTCTGTAATCTTTGCGGAAGTAGAATTTGTATTTACGTTAATACCGTCTTTCGTTGCAGATATTGTATTGTTTTTTGCCGTTGTTTTTTTCGATTTACATACAAAAATACCGTTCTTTTTCGCGTTGGAAACATTGTTATACTGTATTTTCGTACCGCTGCATCCGGAACCTTTCTTCCCTCTTCTGGATACCGAAATACCGTCTTCCCCTGCGCTTTTGACCGTATTACGCTCCGTTGCGCTCTTACCGATTACACAATCATTGGAATCCAGAAGATAAATACCGTTCTTTTTCGGTGAAGCGATCGTATTTCCGTAAATGGTTACTTTGTTTGATTTATAAACGGAAATACCATTGGCCTTTCCGCTGTTTATTTTGTTCCCAACTGCAACGACGGAAGAACTGCAGCCGTCCTCTAACAAAATACCGTCATTGACAGGACTGGTAATCGTATTACCGCTTATTTTTAATTTTGGCGCTTTTGTTGTAAAGATTCCGTAACGGCCAACTGTACTGATACTGTTATTCGTAATCGTTACGCCGGTTACTTTCCTGGAAGAAGCTCCTACTACACGGATACCGTCGCCCCATACTTTCTTTGTATCTTTGATTTTACTGATCGTATTATCGTCTACCGTGATATTATAATTTTTCGGCAGCGCCTTTGCTTTTTTCCCGCCCCTTGGATCAAAATACGCGTTATCTCCATGGCTTTCCGATTTCAGGTAGGTATAGATCAAAACGCCCTCTACCGCATTGGTAATCTTATTCCCTTTTACCACGGTATCTTTATAATTGTACAAACGGATCGCAGAATCCGATAAATTTTTGAACGTATTATTCAATATTTTGACATTGCTGTGCAATTCGCCTTTTACCGCCGTATGGCTTCCGATTCCACGGGAAAATTCATGAAAATCACAATCCTCAATCGTCACGTTATCGCATGGCTTATCATCCCATTTTACTTTCTGTCCGGTCGGTACTACCGTTTTGTTATGTACCGTATCCAACTGTATGGCCTCTTTGGGATTTTTTGCCGTCTTATATCCCGTATCGCTGTTTGTTCCATATCCATAAAACTCGCAGCCGCTGATTTTTGCGTTCTGCACGCCTGCCAGCACGATCATATGGCTGCCCTCCGGCACATTACGCATCGTTGCATCTTCTATCGTAATATTTTTGCAATGGATAAAACGGAATAATTCTACGGCGTTTTTACTGCGCATAAACGATTTGCTGTCCCAGGTACCACCTTTTATGGTAATATCATGATTCCCGTTATATCCGCCCGGGTCATTCGTCAGTTTTGCTTCCAGCATGGCGCCTTCCGGGTTCTTTTTATTCAATGTCGCTCCTGTCGCGTCGATTGTTGTATTTGGATAGATATACAGCGACCGGTCCAGGTTATACGTCCCTGGCGAAAGTTTAACAGTCAGATTATATGCTCCGCCCGCATTCAGCTCCAACGCTTCCTCTATCGCTTTTGCCGTTTTTGTTGTAACCCGAACTGTTTTTTCCGTAAGCGCCGCACCCGCTGCTTCCAGCGTTTCCTGCTCTGCCGCCTGCTGCACCTGTCCGGAAACATTTGCCTCTATAACCTGCCGGCCCTGCTCCGCCGCGTATACCGGCAGATTACCGGAAGTCGCCACCACCAGCGCGCACAGAATCACTGCCAATTTTTGTTTCATTTTTCATTCCCCCTTAAAAATTTTTTACTTATTTTTTGGTTTTTTACCCTTAGAACCCGTTTTTTGTGTTTTCCCTTTGGATGTTTTTTGCTTTTTTTGTGCTTTTCCTGTTGAAACTTTATTCTTTGTTACCTTACACTTCTGAGAGCCGCGTACCGAAACTGCTTTTTCTTTTTTCGCCCCTTTGATCGTATTATTTTTGATCGTTGTCCTATCTGATGCACGCGCCCATATTCCTATGTATTTTTTGGAACCCGTCACCTTATTGGATATTACCTGAGAAAACGGGGCGTTGTAAAGCATGATAGACACATCTCCCGCTTTTGTAACCGTATTCCCTTTTATTTTTGCAGCGCGGCTGCCTTTCGAAATGCAGATTCCGTTTTTTCTTGGAGCGCTGATCTTATTATTCTCTATTGTATTCTTTCCTGATCCTGAAATAAATATCCCATTACCGGCAGCGCTTTTTATCGTATTCTTTTTTAACGTAGTATACGCTGACTCCGTTACTTTAATTGCATTTTTCTTCTTACTTTTTCCTGTTCCTGTTACTTTATTTCCGGATACGACCGTATTACTCTTTTTTCCTGTTCCGCCGGCTCTGCTTATATAGATCCCGCTTCCGGATGCTTTCTTTGCAGAATACTTTTTAATCGTATTGTCTTTAATCGTAGAACGTCCGCTGCCGTCGGAAAGCGATATGCCTCTCCTGCCTGCCGAATTTATCGTGTTTCCGGCTATCATTGCGGAAACGGAATTCACACTCACATTAATACCGTCTTTTTCAGACGAGATAACGTTTCCTTTCACCGTGCTTTTCCTGGCGTCATAGACGCCGACTCCGGCGGTTTTTGCACCGGTTATTTTATTATACTGCGCTTTTACATTTAAAGAAGCAGACGTAATATAAATACCGTATTCTTTTGGATTCTTTATAGTATTCGTATCCTTTTTTGTTTTCCCAATCACCGAATTTTTGGACTGATACAGGTAAATCCCTGAACCGTCCGCTTTATTAATCGTATTTCCCGATACCGTTACATAGGAACTGCCGCTTAAATGAATTGCGTTTCGGCCCGATTTTTTCCCTGTTCCGGTTATTTTGTTTTTCATCACAACCGTATTGTCCCGGCTGTTTCCGCCGGACAAATATACTATAATTCCGGATCTGGCGCCTTTTTTATTTTCCATTCCGTATTCTGTGACTGTATTCCCCTGTATTGTACTGTATCGGCTGAAGGATGTCAACGCAATCCCATTGTGTCCCGAATGGAATATTTTGTTATTCAATATACTGGCATTTCTGCTGTTCATACTAACAAAAATTCCGTCCTTTTCCGGAACTTCAATCCGGTTATTTGTTATTGTCAGGTCAGGCGCTTCCGTTGCAAAAATTCCATATCGGCTCACCTCTGAAATCCAGTTATTTCTAACTGTCACTCCGCTTAACTCCCTGGTTTTGCCGCCGATCACACGGATCCCGTCCCCCCATACCCCGTTTTTATCAGCAATGTCTTTTATAATATTATCGCTTACCGTTATATTATACTCTGTCGGCAACGGCGCCGCTACACCGTTTTTAGGCTGGAAATATGCATTTTCACCCGATTGTCCGATACAGGTATAGACAAGAATCCCTTCTACAGCATTGGAAATTCGATTGCCTTTTATCACGGAATTTTTATAATTATACAAACGGACGGCAGAATCCGACAGGTTTTCAAAGGTATTGTTTTCAATCGTCACCCTGTTATGCAGCATGCCGGCCACTGCCGTATGACTTCCTATACCGCGGGAAAATTCATGGAAACGGCAGCCGCTGACCGTCACAGTATCACACGGCAGGTCGTCCCAGTTTTTAATCTCCGCGGTCTGTCCTGTAGGCACCACCTCTTTCCGTACAACGTCAAGTTGTATCGCCTCTTTCGGTACTTTGGCAGACAGGTAACCGTTCTGTGGATCTGTCCCGTATCCGGAAAATTCACAATTGGTGATAGTGGCATTTTTCACTCCTGCCAAAACAACCAGATGGCTTCCTCCCGGAACATTACAGAATTTTGCATCTCTTATTGTAATATTATTACAATGGATAAACCGCAGGGATTCCGTTCCGGAATTTCTCATACACGGCGTACTGTCCCATGTCCCTCCCTGAATCGTAATGTCGTGGTTTCCGCCGTATCCGCCGTAGTCGTCCGTTAGCTTTGCTTCGAGCATCGCTCCATAATTTCTTTGTTTTACCAATGTCGCGCCGTCTGCTATAATTGTTGTATTCGGATGCACATAGAGAGTCTTTGTTAACGGATATGTTCCCGGCGGAATGATTACTGTCAGGTCATACTGGCCGTCCTTATTGATATTAAGCTTCTCCTGAATACCAGCCGCCGTCGGCTTTACCACCGTTTCTTTTTTTACACCCCGTATTCCGACAGCGTTAATATCTTCCGTTATGTCTTCCGCAGTTTCCAATCGTGCAGACCTTTCTGCCGTCGGCTGCCCTGCGGCAAATACAAGCGTATTCCCGGAAGTAAGAATAAAAAATATGCACAAAATTATCGCCAGCTTTTGTTTCATCAATATTTCCCCCAGCGTCACACTATCTTTTCTTTTTTGGATAAAGGACGAAATCCAATGCTTCCTGCACGGAATTTTTCTCTTTCAGCATTTGTTCTGCCGTTTGTTTTACTTCACGCATAGTAATCGGAACCAGCTCATATTCTTTCGCATCCAACGCTGCTGTTTCTGTTTGTTCCTCTGTCTGCTGTATCAGGTATTTTCCTTTTTTGGTCCTTGCGTGTAAGAGAGCGCTTTCTTTTTTCGCATTAAATACAGTATTTTTCTCTTTCATTGCCGTAATATCGTACTCTCTTAACAGTCCGATCGAAATATCGGCGACATTGCTCTTATCATGCCGCAATTTGCATTTATAGCAATAGTTTTCCAAAATCATATTTTTGTCTATCGCCTGACGGAAAATATCCTCCGATACATCCTCCACTTTTACCGCCCCGCTTTCAAACTGACAGACCGTAAAATATTCCTCCGGCTTCCGGAATTTATTATTATATTCCACTTTTTTCAGTTCCGACTGGTACAATTCTCCCAACTCTTTTAAATATCTGTCGGCAACTTCTTTTTGTACGTGTCCATGACATACGGTTTCAACCAGGTACAGCTGTTCAAAGTCTTTCCTTAAATATTCTTTTAATGCCGCCAGGCGGCAGGCATTTCCGGCATATATTACTGCCGTTCCGGAATCAAGCGCATCTTTTATTTCCGCGAAAAGCGCAGTCCCGTCCGCCGCATAAGGTTCCGGCAACAGCGCTCTGCGCAGTTCTCCGGCATCCTCTGTCAATATATATCCGGCATGTCCTCCCGCCATACAGGCCGAAAACGCAAGTTTGCCGCCTTTTTGCAAAATTGGCTCCGCAAGCACTGCCAGCAGGTCGGCCATCGTATCTTCCTGATACCGATGTTTTTCTTTCACCGAAGCAAGCATCCGATCCGGTTTTTCTTTTCCCTGCTTCAGCCATTTTTTATCCGCAATATTTATCCCGTCAAATATGACCGGATCTTTTTCCGGTATCGGCCCGGTTAAAGCATTTTGTAAAAAACATTCCGACTCTTCCCTCATTCTGCCTTTTTTCACTTCTACTCTGTCATAATCAATGGCCAGTTCCTTTAAATCCTCCGGCAGGCTGCGGGCATTTCCAATCAGATGGTTTTCTATCTCCAATTCGGTCAGGAGATTGATCATGCGGTCCGGATTGGAAAAATGTGGTATCGTAATAAAATTCCGGTGATAGATAACGGCAAATACTGTTGCATGGAAAGAATTAGTCACGACATATTCTGCCTTTGAAATCACTCCGATAAACTGTTCCGGCGTTCCGGTCAGAAATTTTTCCGCTTCGTTACTGAAAAATTTTTCTTTCCGATTGGAAACAATTGGAAGTCCGGTTTGTTTTGAAAGTTTTTCCGCCACTTCGTTCAAACGGACGTCATTTCTTGCCAGATGTACGTTATGCACGTAAATATACGGCTGTTTTACCGGAAACTCTTCTTTCAGGAAGTCAAAATCTTCCCGGTCTAACAAAAACGTCGGATCCGCGACAATTTTTACTTCTTTTGGTGTCAGTTCGGAAATTGCTTTGTACGCATTATTTTCACGTACCGAAATAAAATCAAGCTGTTCCAGGTAATGAGCAAATATTTCTTTTTCTTTCTCAGGCAGTTCTTTCCTGCCGATGCTGGCTGCATAGGAAATACGCCTTGCTTTTAACGGGCCAAACGCAAGGAAATAGGCCGGATCAATCCCTTTTGTCAGGGAACTGTTCCAAATTTGGTCGCTTCCGGCAATCAGAGCGTCATACTTCAAGCCTTTTTCTTTCTGCAGCTCTCTTCCTTTCCGATATACTTTTGTCGTATGCAGTTTGTGGTTGATAAACTCCTCAAACGCCTGATATCTTTTATATTTCGGTCGGTCTGCCAGACAGTTTTTCGCAATTCTGGCTTTATTGGCCAACGTATTTAACGTTGTATTCCCGAATATATTTTTTTTCTTTGCCATGGCGTATACGTCGTCAATGACCCAGGGACGCAGATTAATGATATCTGCCTGATATCCTTTTTTTTCCAGCCAGGTCTGCAATGACCACGCCTGCAAAACCGCTCCATAATTATGCGCGCTGTTAAATGTAACAATGCCTGCTTTCATTCTTTTATCCTTTTCCTATTACTTTCTCAAATTGTGCCGCTGCGTTTTTATTATACTGTTCATAATCGACGGTAATGGATCGTATCTCTCCTGCCGCATAGGCGTTCATCGCCTGTACCAGTCCTTCTTTCGTTGGTTTCACCATATAACCGCCGTGTTCTCTCATAAAGCCTGACGGACCTGTAACATCCGTCGAAACAACCGGTACTCCTAATGCATCCGCCTCCAATAATACAAGGCCGAATCCCTCGTAAAATGAACTTAACAGAAACAGATCGCATCTTTTTAAAATTGGCATAGGATTTTCTACCTGCCGGATAATGATAATATCGTTCGACGCTTTACATTCCGATGCAAACTGCACCGTTTCACTATAAAGCTTTCCATACCCGCCAATAATAATCAGCTTCGTATTCGGGTGTTCCTCGTGGTAAACGTCAAACGCCTCCATCAACATCATATGACCTTTTTCACCGGAAAAACGGCCGATATTGATAAATTTTACCGCATCGCTTTCCAATGCCTGAAAAAGTACTTCCGGCTCCACATTTAACATCGTCTGCGCCTGCAGTTCTACCGGCTGTTTTCCCTTTTCCAGTACTTCCTCATACGAAAAACAGTTCGGCGTCAGCAAAAGGTTAACATCTGTCGCCCCCAGGTCTTTCGTAGATTTCCGTAAGTCTTCGGATACAATACAAACATGGTCATAAGAGGAATACGCCCTCTTTAAAGTCAGCCTGTGCTGATTATCCTTTGTTGCCAGTTCCTGCTTCATATCGTTATGGACAAAAATGCTCCGCTCAGCGTCCAGTCTTTCAAACATCTGGATAATATTTTTCTCATATCCGGTAAAATGTACGGCATAGTTTACCGGCACATCCACAAAATGTCTGATATTTTCATGCCGATAGATCTGATCCATTCGTTTTTGTATCCAGGCGCCGTTTTTATTCCTGTTATAATACAGATAATCGGCCAGAAGATCCAACAACGACAATTTTGGCTCCGCGCTGATCGGCCAAACTCCAAATTCTTCCGGCAATACTTCTATCCGCATGGGATTTGCCGCAAATGATTTTTCACGGAATACTGCAAAATAATTTCTATCCGATAGGTCCATATGTGATAAAAGGCTTAAAATCGAAGTCGTAATGCCGTTTTTGGCAAGTGTGGACACATAGAAAAACACATTATCTTTTCCGTTATGCTTCGCTTTTTCTTCCTTGCACAGCTTTTCTCCAAACAACACCCGCTTACAGATGTATTCCGCTGCATCAGGATTATCATAATATCCGTACTCTTTTAAAAAGCCGCTCTCGTCATACTCTTTGCCCTTTTTCATTTCTTCCAACAGGCCGTCTATGCCCTTTACGATCGGGAACGGCATCTTCCTGATATCGGTATATACCCCACGCTCACCCAGATAAGCCTCGATATCATACGCCCATAAAATGATCTTCTTTTTCTTATTGGCATAATCAAAAAAAACGCTGGAATAGTCCGTAATCAACCCGTCCGCCGCATTCAGAAGTTCATAAGTTTCATATCCGTCCGGAAAACTTATAATGTGTTTAAATTTTGAGAAATCCAACCCGTCTTTTACGAAAGGATGCAGCTTCGCCAGAATCAGCAGATGATCGTCCATTTTCCGGTCGAGGCGCCCCAACAGATATTCCAGTTCCGCTACCTGAGAAGCCGATTTCAGATCTGTTAACGTACCTCGCCATGTAGGCATATAAACAAAAACCTTTTTTTTCTCATACCCTAACGCTTTTCGGACAGCCGTTTCTTTCTCTCTGTCAAAAAAAACCGAATTGCGTGGATAGCCACTGCACAGCACTGTCCCATTATACAAATTATCCAGACAATATGCTTTCATCATTGTTTCTTTCATATAGCGGTTCGGATACACCAGATAATCTGCCATTTGCAGGTTTCTTTGCACATTTCCCATTGCATATACGCGGTTTGTCACGTCTTTCCCCATTAGCTTCAGCGGCGTCCCATGCCAGGTATTAGTAATCACCTGTCCCTCTTTTTTCATATACTCCCTGGCAAAAGATGTATCCAAAAACAAATATTTTGCTGTTGCCAGCAGTTTATAATATTTTGCCGTACCGTTACAGACCGTCTTTACGAAATTAAGATGTTTAGATGACAGAAAACCGGAAATCGTTTCTTTCGTTTCCTTCTGTACGACCAGATAAATGCAAAAATCCCGGTATTCCTGTTTTTCCAGTTCTTTTATAATGGCAAACATGTTACCGGCAAGATCCTGTCCGTTTTTCGATTCTATCAGGATCATACGCTCATCCAACGCTTTTTTTTCATAAACCCTGTAATAAATTCCCAGTTTTCTTCCGTTTATGATTTTATTTTTTATATCCGAAAACAAATTTTTCACATTGATCGATTTCTTTTTCGCCACCTGTATCTCCCTCTTTCGTTATTTTCTGGCCAGCCGTTTCAGTTTTCTGAAAAAACTGTCTGTGCCTTTTTTTCCGGAACCTGACTGAAATCCTGTGTTACTGTCATAATCTGCATATTTTTTCGCACAATATTCAAAGCCCTGTTCCGTATAGTCTTTCCAGAATTCCTCATACCGGTCGGAAATCTTAGACGGATGTTTCATATTCATATGCCGATAAGGATATCCGGTACAATCTGTGTATTCCATATCATTTTTGACACGATCCCATAATTCCATTCCTCTCGCATTATTCACCAATATAAGAGAAATCCCTTTATCATCATCCCACTGTCCCGGAATCGCCTTTTCATGTCCCCAGAAATCGGCAATCGTAATATCGCCCGTGCGATTTTTATTTGTATATCTGCACTGGTAACAGGACGGTCTGGAAAATTCTTTATGAAACAATCTCGTATAAACCTTTGATGGATAAGGCTTGCCGTCAATCCACAAGGTTTCACCATGTCCTTTCCATCCGACCCTTTTCTTATCGCGGAAATCTGCTTTTTCTACCTTTCCCTGCAGTTCTTTTTCACGCATTTTCACAAAATCAGCCCATATTTTTGGCGACGGCGTCCCATGACAGACAATATCCACCGTATAAAGCTGAGGATACTCGCGTCCCAGATATTTGTACAACGCTCCAACCTGGCATCCGGTTCCGGTAAAAAGTACTTTTCTTTCCTCTTCCAGATCTTTTTTTATCTGAACAAATACGTCTGCCAAATCACTTTGCACATATTTGGATCCACGAAATTCATCTCGATCTTCCTTTGTAACGGCACGCTTGTGCATCACATAAGAGATGCCTTTCGTTTCATCGAATCCGGCCCCGTAAACTGCTCCATTCTCCGACAGGATATAGTCAGAAATTGCCGTAAAGGCACCGCCGGAACGGCTGTTTGTAAAGATTTCTTCCTTTTTGTGCCTTGCTCCATAGCCGTAAAACGGTTCATATTCCTTTCGCGTTTCGTAGCCGCTCTGAAATGCGCACTTCTTCAGGCACAGGCCGCAGTCGATACACTTATCATGATTGATCTGCGGATATAAAAAACCGCACTCGTCCGCTTCCATCGTGATTGCCTCCACAGGGCAGACTTTCTCACATGTTCTGCATCCGCAGCAGTCTTCTTTCTTTTTGACAAGTTCCATCTTATTTTCCCCCCCTGCGCCTGTTGCTTCCGTTTATAACAGTTGTTCCGTTTTCTGAATTGCCTGTTCGTTTTGTTTTTTGTAATCTACATTCATACCGTGCACATTCCCGTCCGCATACATCTTCATTCCTTCATAAAGGCCGACGGCACTGTCTTCTACCAAAATACCGTGATGTTTTTTTATAAACCCGCGCGGGCCGGGCACATCACACGAAACGACCGGAACGCCGAGCGTATCCGCTTCCAGCATTACAAGTCCCAGTCCTTCATAAAGCGATGATAACAAAAACAGCTGGCATTTTTTTAGCACCGGCATCGGATTACGCATCGCTTTTATGATAATGATGGAATCCTCTGCCAAACTTTGCTGCCTCCACATTAATGTCTGTTCATACAAATCTCCGGTTCCTCCAATAATAATCAGGTACGTATCCGGATATTCTTTTTTATATTTTTCAAAAGCCTCGATCAGCCGTTTGTGCCCTTTTTCCGGCGAAAAACGTCCGATATTTATAAATTTAACTTCTTTACTTTCCAGTATTTCCTGTAACTGCACTAATGATACCGTAGAGGAGGTTTCCTCGTCAAATACAAGTTTCTGTTCCGACTTTTTCAATACCTGGCTGTAGTTATGGCAGTTTTCTATTACCGTAATATTATCCGTTCCGCCGTTTATCTTTTTCGTCGATTCTAAAATGTCTTCACTGACAACGACAACATTGTCATACTCGCGATACGCATCCTGTAACTGATACAGGCTCTGGTTTCCTTTCGTACGGATTTCCGCCAGCATTTCATTATGCACCCAGATCGTTCGCTTTCCGGCATAATTCTTAATCAGTTCGATCATATATCGTTCATAACCGTTGTAATGGATGACATGTCGGAATTTGATTGTTCCAAAATGCTTCCTCCATTCGCGCTGATAACTTTTTTTCAGCCGATTTATAATCCATGGATATCGCTTCCCTTTCTTTAAGTACAGCATCTGGCAAATCATAGTAAAAATATCCATATTCATTTCGCTGGCAATCGGCAGGATACCAGTTCCGTCCGGAATCATTTCCGCCCGCATCGGATCCTGTTCCAGGCTCATGCGACGAAAGGAAATGTAATAATGAAACCGGTCTTTATCCAACCTCTCATACATATTCCATAACGCGGTCGTAATCCCGTTTTTAGCCAGATCTCCGGCATAAATCAATATATTTTCTTTCTTACTTTCCGGAAACCTATATTCCGTACATATTTTTTCTTTCCCGAAAATATGTCTGCAAATACGCTGTGCGGCTTCTCCGTTTTCCCATGTGGCGTAAGTGCGCCGGAACGTGCTCCTGCCCTCTACCGGACAGTTGGATATCGCCTCAATCAACTGATCCGCCGTACTCACTTTTCGGAACGGATACTCTGCAATATCCTCATAGCAGCCACGATCCTTTTCGTATTCCTTTTCGTCATATACAAAAAAAACGATCGGACGATCGGTATTCGCATAATCATAAAACACGCTGGAATAATCGGTCACCAGCAGATCGCTCGCCTGCATGACCGCGTTCGTATCATATTGCGGCGGGATCGGAAAAATATGCGCATATCCCTGTAAGTCCATGGCCTCTTTCATGAGCGGATGCAGTTTTACATACATGATACAGGCATCCGGCATCTGTTCGTCCACCTGCGCAAAAATTACTTTTAGTTTCTCATACTGTGCCTGTGCGTCTATTTTTTCCGCGCTGCCCCGGAATGTCGGCATATAAAGGAGCATCTTTTTATTTTCACATCTGAGCTTCCGGCGCATCCGCTCCCGTTCGGACGTATCAAAAAATACGTCGTTCCTCGGATACCCTTCGTGTAGGATCGCTCCTTTATACAGGTTTTTCAGATCATACGCCTGCTCCATTATGCGCTCCATATACTCGTTCGGAAAGATCAGATAATCCGACTGCAGCAAATTTCTCTGCACGTTCCCCATCGAATAGATCTCTTTTTTGTTATCCCGGCCCATCTTTTTAAGCGGCGTCCCATGCCAGGTATTTACATAAATCTGCCCATCTTTTTTGACAAAACGTCCCGGAAAACTCGTATCGTTGACAAGATAACCTGCGCTGGCAAGATAACGGTAATATTTTAAAGAACCAAAACATACCAGCTTATACTTTTTGATTCCATATTCTTTTAATTTCTCTTCGCAGGCTTTTTTGTATTCTTTGCGGACAGCCAAGACGATCTGATAACGGCTGTATTCCCTTTTTTGCAGTTCCATGAACATGCGCAGGATATTCCCTTCCAGAGCATATCCACCCCTGGACTCCATCAAAACCAGATTCGGGTCTAATTTCAGGTTTTCATAGAAATAATTATAAAACGGATACCAGGAACCGCTTTTCAGTTTTTTTAAAACCTTTTTTATCACTATTCACTCAAATCCTTTTTTATCTGCGTGGTAGAAATCTCCGGCGTCCTCGGCAGATAGACCACTTCGCAGTAATCCTTGAGAAAATCAAACTTACCGGTCCAGTCGTTTCCCATGACAAAAGTATCTATTTTAAACTCTTTCACGTCGCTTATTTTCTGTTCCCAATTATTTTCCGGAATCACCAGATCCACATAACGGATCGCTTCCAACAGCCTTTTTCTCTCTTCATACGTAAAATAGCACTTCTTCTGCTTCATGTTCCAGTTAAATTCATCCGTAGACAGGGCAACGATCAGATAGTCCCCCAGTTTCTTTGCTCTTTCCAACAGGTTTACATGACCGTAATGCAGCAGGTCAAATGTTCCGTAGGTAATTATTTTTTTCATAATGTAGTTATCCTCCGCTTCATGAAAAACTTTTCTCCGGAAATAAGGTTTCTATATATTTCAAAATACCATCAAAAAAAAATTTTGCATTACTAATTTGTGTTTCAACTTCTTCCTTTGATATAATATAATAGTCATCATAATCAGATTCCGACCTTACCTCAAAAGCTTCCGTAAGTATTTTTGAATATTCTCTCTCAAAAATCTCCTGTTTTACATAATTCTTCTGAAAGTAAGCCATTACGCCAGCATGCTTGGAAAAATCTACTCCATCTAACGCTAATAAACTTCTGATACAATGAAAAATCGAATAATAGGATCTGTTTGCCGCACCGGAATAATCTTCTGCCTCAACTAAAATTTGTGCAGACTTTAAACATTTCCTGGCTTTTTCTAATCTATAAAAACACAAATCTTTACTTCTGTCATCCATAAATTTCCACTCCCTCATTCGTTACATTACGGTAAAACGGAAGAAAATCCTTATTATTTTCAAAATGTTCTTTATCTTTCAACAAAACAGATAAAAACACTCCTTGGTCAAGCGATATATCGCTGGCCATTTCTGCTGTTTTACTTCTGAATTTTCGTATCTCAGAAATATTACAATTTAAAATTATCATAATATCCATATCAGATTCTTCTGTAAAGTCTCCACGGGCGTATGATCCATAAAGAATAATTTTCATCAATTTATCACCATAAAGCTGCTGCGATGCACTTCTGATTTTATCAATCGTAATACCTAATTCAGCATTTTTGCACACAATTTCACACTCCTCTACAGCATTTCCTTTACATGACGGCATATCGCCCCTGAAACAGGATACGCCGCTTCATGAAATTTTTCTCTGATCTGACGGCGTTCCTTTTCATAGCCGTCCGTTCCGGTTTCTATAATTTCCAGTAACGCCTGTTTTAATTCCCCGACCGAACGGATCTTTTTTCCGGGCGTCACTGACTCATATTCAAAATTAAAGCCGCGTTCTTTTTCATACTCCTTTTCATCAAACGGCAGAAACAGAATCGGGCGGTCCAACAGCAGATAATCCAGGTACACGCTGGAATAATCCGTGATCAAAACGCCAATATCCGGCAAAACATCCGTCACTTCTTCCAGACGTTCTTCCCCCAGCAGGCGAAAATAGCCAGTTTCCGTCACTGCCTCTGTATCCGCCAGAATATGCCCCCTCATACAGAACAAGATTCCCTGTTCCTGTAAAAAAACCTGAAGTTCTTCCATCTGCCGTTCGATCAGGGAAAGTTCTCTTCCCCCGTTTCCGTCCCTGTAAGTCGGCGCATACAGAACGCTCATTTTATATTTCGGCAAATCCGGATAGATTTCTTTTAGGTATTTTCTGCCCTCCTCGCCAAACAGCACGTCGTTGCGCGGATGTCCCCACACTTTCACACAGGCTTCCGGCACCTGAAAACTCTGCGCCATAATCGGCGCCAGTCCCTGCGAACTTGTGACTACGGCAGAATAATTTCGGGAAAATATCCGTTTAAAATACATTCTGCCGAATTTGGAATAATTTTGTTCCATAAGCGCGATCTTCTTTAACGGAATTCCATGCCAGAGGTTGATAATCAAATAATCTTTTGCAAGTCCGGATGCATACAGCGGAAGTCCTGCCGAAGTAAACCAGACCCGCGCCGACAACGCTTTTGCCATTCCCTCTTCCGTAGAAGTATCGATAAAATATTGCGCGCCATACCTCTCCGACAATTCCGCCTTTTTTTTGCTGTCATTCATCACGTAATACGGCGTAATATCCGGCAGGTGGTTTTTTACATACAAAAACAGATACTTTGAATTATAATTAAAATGACTGTTGTCTGTGGAGGAAAACAGCCATATATTGTCTTTTGGCTCTTCTTTTCGTTTTCGGTACGCCCGCTGCCCGTTTCGCAGCAGCGCCAGTTTCTTCATCATTCCCATATTATTCAATCATTTTCTTATACTCTTCTGCCACTTCACCGATATCTCCGTATGTCAGCAGCTTCCCGTGATCCAGAATCATCGCCTTGGTACACAGCCTTTCGACCTGCGCCAGAGAATGAGATACGAAAAGTACGGTCACTCCGGAATCAAACATATCCATGACTTTCTTTTCGCTTTTCTTCTTAAACTTCGCGTCACCCACGGACAGCACTTCATCCAGAATCAATATTTTCGGAGCGACTAACGTGGCGATAGAAAAACCAAGCCGGGATTTCATACCGGAGGAATAGTTCTGTATCGGCACGTCCATAAAATCCCCTAATTCCGAAAATTCTACAATCTCCTCATATTTTTCTGCCAGAAACTTTTTCGAATATCCGAGCATGGCTCCATACAAAAAAACATTTTCTTTTCCGGTATACTGTCTGTCAAAACCGGCTCCCAACTCCAGCAGCGGCACCACTTTCCCATGCTTCTCCACGCTTCCTTCCGTCGGTTTAAACACGCCTGCGATAACTTTTAAAAGCGTGCTTTTCCCTGCGCCGTTTAACCCGAGAATCCCTACTCTGTCGCCTTTCTGCACCTCGAAATTTACATCTTTTAACGCCCAGAACTCGTTATAATGGATTTCCCTGCGCAATGTTTTTATAATATATTCTTTTAAATTATCTACTTTTTCTTTGCTTAAATTAAACTTCATACCGACATGATCTACTTTAATCGCCGTATCGCTCATAATGCCCTCCTATATATGAAGAATGAAATTATCCTGCTTCTTTTTAAACAGGAACAGACCGATAACCAGCGCCGCAAAGCTGAATATCAGTGAATATAGTACATAATAGGAATCCATAACTTCCCCGAACAACGCGGAACGGAAACACTGTACCACCGCAAACACCGGATTTACCTTTAAAATCCATCCAAAGCCGCTATTGATTAATCTCTCCGGATAATAGAAAATCGCGCTTGTATACATAATTACCATTAAAAAAACGCTCCACAGGTATTCCATATCCCGGAAATAGACGCCGATTGTCGCCAGAATCATTCCACAACCGTAAGACAATACAACCAGGATCAACAGCGGGTAAAACGCCTGCAGCAAATACACCGTAGGAAATACCCTCATCACTATCATTACAGCTATTAATACAACCAATGAAATCAAAAAAATTACATAATTGTACAAAACGCCGGACAACGGATACAAATACTTTGGCACGTATACTTTTTTGATCATACCGGCGTTGGAGCGTATGGATCGCAGGCAGGTTTTGGTTGCCAGCGAATAAAAACTATAGATCAGACGTCCGCTTAATATATATACCGGAAACGTATGATCCGTATTCCCATATAACGTACCGAACACAACCGTAAGTACGATCATCGTCAAAAGCGGCTCCAATAATGACCACACAATCCCCAGATAGGAGCGGCGGTATTTTAACTTAATTCCTTTTTTCACTAACTGCCCTAACAGATATCTGTATTGCAATAAGTTATCTATATATTTCTTCATTTTATCTTCCTTGCTGATTCTATTCCTTGCTATTTATCTTCCTTGCTGATTCTATCCCTTGCTACTTCTCTTCTCTGCTAACTGTATTTGCGGATGCCGTTTATCATATAACATCCCATGTAAAAAAACGCGGCTATCGGAGAAAACCCTAAATATCGGTATACTCCGTACTGCATTTTTGCTGATTTCCATTTATTTCTCGACTTACCGCCTTCGCTGAGGCGGGATTTTAACAGAGGCTCATTGATTCCTATCGCCTCGCCGTATTTCTTTGTAATCTGCAGCCACATTATATAATCTTCGTGCAGCTCGTCATGGCACATCGGAAATTCCCGCGCCGCCTCCGTTTTCAATAACACGGAAGAACAGGGAATATGGTTTGTCCGCAGCAGCATGTTATAATCTGCCCGCTCCGGCACTTCTATTACTTTTCCTAATGCGCTGCCGTCCGGACGCATCAGTTCCCGGCCGGTATAACACAAAACCGGTTTTTCTTCTCTTTCACACAGGGCAAGCTGTTTTTGAAGCTTTGCCGTATCCCACCAGTCGTCCGCATCCAAAAACGCGACATACTCACCCCTGGCTTCGGCAACGGCCCTGTTGCGGCTCTGCGCCACCCCTAGATTGCGCGGATTGGAAATCAGGCGGATGCTTCTGTCCTTTTCTATTCCGTGCCTGTCCTCTTTTCCGTGCTCTTCCATATACTTTTTGACTATCTGGGCGGTACGGTCTTTGGAGCAGTCGTCCACGATCAGTAATTCTATCCGGTCATCTAACGTCTGCCCGAGTACGGAATCCATCGCCTGTACAATATAATCCTGCGCCTGATAGGCCGGCATGATAACAGATACCTTTACAGAGTCAAATCTTTTTTGCATTTCGGATATCCCTTTCCTTACAGATCGTTTCTTCTATATTCTTTTCCGCAGAAATCGCTGTTTTCTGGCTTTTATCCACACCCTCAGAATTTTCTTTCTGGAATAATACTTTTATCGTCATTAAAATCAGTTTTAAATCCAGCCAGATGGAATAATTTTCAATATAAGTCAGATCCAGCTTCAGCTTATCGTAAGGCGTTGTATTGTATTTTCCGTACACCTGTGCGTAACCGGTCAGTCCGGCTTTCACTTTCAGGCGGAAACAAAACTCCGGAATCAGTTTTTCATATTCTTCTCCGATCTCCGGCCGTTCCGGCCGCGGGCCGACAAAAGACATTTCTCCTTTTAATACGTTGATTAACTGCGGTATCTCGTCAAAGTGAATACGGCGGATGATCCGGCCAATCGGCGTAATGCGGTCGTCCTCTTTCATTGCAAGCCTTGCTCCTGCCTTTTCCGAATCTTCCACCATGCTGCGGAACTTCAATATATTAAAATACTGATGGTCGATTGTCACTCTCCGCTGTCTGTAAAATACCGGGCCGCCGTCATAGCTTTTGATACAGATTGCCGTAATCAGCAGAAACGGCGACGTCAGGGCAAGTCCCACCAACGCGCAGATAATATCGAGTATTCGTTTTGCCAGCCGCTGTTCAAACCCAAGTCCCTGGTTCCGGGACAGATACAGCGGCGTGTCGAACAGATAAATCTGCTCCGAACCAGTAATGATAATATCGGAAAGCTTCGGCGTCACATACGTACGCAGGGAATGTTCGAAACAGAATTTCAATATCTGATTCCTGACCTGTGTAGGCAGGTCGCACAGTACGACCGCCTCATATTCAAGTACGGTCCGATACAGGTCCTCGTAACCGACGCGATAGCTGATGGAAGCACAGATATTGTACTTATCCGCTCTGGAATTAATTTTTTTCGTTAATTCCGACGGAGAATGTTCTCCGTAAATAACAATCATTTTCCGCGGCGGATACATGCGCACAAAAATCCGCCGGATAATATATACCCAGGGTATCACAAATCCCACCTCGATCACACTGATGCAAATCAGTGCAAACGGCGGTACATAGTCGTTCGTGATCAGGCAGATTTCAAAATATGCTACTATGGTTCCGAGCACAATGGCCAGAACCTGCGACAGGCAGATATCCGTAATTCTTAAGTATCCGATTTTGTATCCTCCGAATACTTTTGTAAAAAAGAATATAATCAGAAGATACATCCCGATCACCGCCCAGTTCCCGCGGTTAAAGTACTGTTCTTTCATAAACCCGGAATAGTACTGATACCAGATAAACGCAAATAATACCGCCTCAACGATCAAAGTAACCAGATTGGCAAAAAAATTCAGTATTCTTTTATATTGGTTCCTTGGTTTCATTTCTATACTCCGAAAAGCTTCCCCATTTTGTATCTTTCTCTGAAAAAATCAGGTCTTTTTCTGACATTCCTTCCGGCATTGGCCATTCGATTCCAATCTCAGGGTCGTTCCATTTTATGCCGCCCTCATCATTCGGGTGGTAAAAATCCGCCACTTTGTAACAAAATTCCGCAAATTCCGAAAGTACGATAAACCCGTGCGCAAATCCTTTCGGAATAAAAAACTGCTTTTTGTTTTCGGCGGAAAGCACGACTCCAAACCATTTTCCAAAAGTTTCGGAACCCTGCCGCAGATCAACCGCCACGTCAAACACTTCGCCGCTTACCACGCGCACCAGTTTATCCTGCGGATAATGGATTTGAAAATGCAGGCCTCGCAGCACGCCCTTTTTTGACGCGGACTGGTTATCCTGTACAAACTGGCAATCAATACCGGCTTCTTTAAAGTCATTATAATTATAAGTTTCCATAAAATAACCGCGGGCATCGCCGAACACGGACGGTTCTATCACTTTTAAACCTGCAATGCCGTTGCAGTTATCCATTACTTTAATCTTTCCCATTCTTCTTTCTCTATCCTCTCAAAAGATGATTTTGTGAAATCCGGCAGTTTTTTCCAAACGCTTTCCCTGCTGGAAAGTACTGAAGTTACAGTCCTTCCGCAATCTCCAGCAGATATTTTCCGTAATCCGTTTTCAGAAGAGGTTCCGCCAGCTTCAAAAGCTGTTCCCTGTCAATAAAGCCGCGTTTGTAAGCAATTTCTTCAATACAGGAAATATATAAGCCCTGTCTTTTCTGAAATGCCGATACGAAATCAGCCGCTGCCAGCAGCATATCATGATTTCCGGTATCCAGCCACGCGAATCCGCGTCCCAGCGTTTCCACGGACAGCGTCCCTCTCTGTAAGTATTCATTATTCACGCTGGTGATCTCAATTTCCCCGCGTGCGGACGGCTGTACGTTTTTCGCAATCTCCACTACGTCATTGTCATAAAAATACAGTCCCGGCACCGCATAATTCGACTTCGGATGCTCCGGTTTTTCTTCTATGGAAAGGGCGCGCCCGTTTTCGTCAAATTCCACTACGCCGTATTCCCGCGGATCGCGAACATAATACCCGAAAATAGTGGCTCCCGGAGCGCTCATCGTCCTTTCCGCCGCCGACCTTAACACTTTGGAAAAGCTTTGCCCGTAAAAAATATTATCGCCCAGCACGAGCGCCACTTCATCGTTCCCGATAAATTGACTGCCGACAATAAACGCATCCGCCAGGCCGCGCGGCACTTCCTGTACCTCATAGGAAAAATCCATGCCCAACTGACTGCCGTCGCCAAACAATTCCTCAAATACCGGCAGGTCGCGCGGTGTGGATATAATCAACACTTCCCGGATCCCGGCCAGCATAAGGGTGGACAACGGATAATAGATCATCGGTTTATCATATACCGGCATGATCTGTTTGGAAATCGCTTTCGTAAGCGGGTATAATCTTGTGCCGGATCCTCCGGCGAGTATAATTCCTTTCATCTTTTCTCTCCCTGCCGCACAGCACGTTCCGGATATTACGCAATTCTGCAACTCTTTCCGGACATGCCCGCAGCATCGTGACATATGGTTTACTGATACATTTCCTTATAATATTTCTGGTAATCGCCGCTCGTGACGTTTTTCATCCATTCCTCATGTTCGAAAAACCAGGCGATCGTCTTCTTGATGCCTTCTTTAAAGCAGGTTTCCGGCTCCCAGCCGATCTCCGCTTTGATCTTATCCGGCGCAATCGCGTAACGGCGGTCATGGCCTTTGCGGTCTTCTACAAAGCGGATCAGATTTTCACTTACCAGCTCTTTGCGCGGATCCCCGTCCGGCAGCATTTCCTGCAGCGTATCCAAAATAATATGCACAATTTCCAGATTCTGTTTTTCATTATGCCCGCCGATATTATACGTTTCAAACAGCCTGCCCTGTTCCTGTACCATATCAATGCCCTTGGCGTGGTCTTCCACATAGAGCCAGTCGCGCACGTTTTTGCCGTCGCCGTATACCGGCAGTTCCTTTCCCTGCAGGGCATTGTTGATAATAAGAGGAATCAGCTTCTCCGGGAACTGGTACGGTCCGTAATTGTTGCTGCAGTTTGTAATATTGGCCGGGAAACGGTAGGTATCCATATACGCTTTCACTAACAGGTCGGAAGACGCTTTACTGGCGGAATACGGACTGTGCGGCTCATATGGCGACGTTTCATAAAAGAACGCGTTTTCATCCTCCGGCAGAGAGCCGTATACTTCGTCCGTCGATACGTGCAGGAACTTCTTTCCTGCTTTATACGTACCGTCCGGCAGCTCCCATGCGGCTTTCGCACTGTTTAACATCACCGCTGTGCCAAGTACGTTCGTTTTCACAAACACTTCCGGATTACGGATGCTACGGTCTACATGGCTTTCCGCCGCAAAATGCACGACGCGGTCGATATCGTTTTCGGCAAATATTTTTTCAATCGCTTCCTTATCGCAGATATCAGCCTTGATAAACGTATAATTTTCCCTGTTTTCTATCTCTTTCAGATTTTCCAGATTACCGGCATAGGTCAGCACGTCCACATTGATAATACGGATTTCATTCTCATATTTGCGGAACATATAATGAATATAATTTGAACCGATAAATCCGGCCCCTCCTGTTACCAGATACGTTTTCATGTTTTTATCCTCCTGATCTTTCTTACCATTTTCTTCCATATAAAATCCAAACAACGGCCCTACCCGTATATATTCATATTTGGGCAGTTCCCACTTATTTTGCAAACATTTTCAAATAAACCCCAATCACAGAATTTCGGAATTTCCGAAACCATACGCTGAACGAAAACTGAAGTCCGGAAAGTTCCACTTTACCCGGCCCGGTATGTTTTTTCAGCAGCTGTATATGCTCTTTTACATAGACGTCGCGTTTTTTCCCGATCAGGACTCCGGTATTGGAATCGTTCCGGATACAAAAACTGTTTAACGGCTGATGGATAATAAATACGTCCCCCAGCAGCGCGATACTGACCCACATGTCAAAATCCAGAATATACGTAAAATCCGTATCGAAGCCGCCGACCTGCTCCATCGCGCTGCGCCGCATCAGGTTATTGACCGGCGCCCCGAAAAAATTGTTCCAGATCAGCGCCGTTTTCGCCACTTTTTTGCCGTTTACCAGTCCGGCCTGTTTATAACGCTTAAACTGGCCGTGCACTTCCCCTTTTAAATTTAACAGGCGGGTATCGCTTTCCACGAGTACCGCGGACGGATTCTCCCGCATGGCGTTCGCTTCCAGTTCCAGGGCGTTCTGATCCATAATATCGTCGGCGCAGATCAGCTTTACAAAATCGCCGGTCGTCAGTTCCAGACAGCGGTTCCAGTTGCCTGACATTCCCAGATTCTGTTCGTTATGATACACTTTCAGACGGTCGTCCCGAATCGAATTGATAATTTCCCATGTACGATCCGTGGAATTGTCGTCCACCACAACCAGTTCGATATTTTTATATGTCTGATTCAAAATAGAATTGATCGTATTTTCAATATATTCCTCGTTATTATACGCCGGAATACATACGCTTACCAGTTCTGTTTCCATCTTTCTCTCCCGGTGCCTCTTTCATCATTTTCCCATATATACCCTGATCGCATCTTTCCAGTCTGCCATCACAAAATCCGTGGTCAGCTTCAACATATAATTATCCAATATCGAATATGCCGGCCGGTCTGCGGACGCCGGATTCATCTCTTTATACTGCTTGCTGGTGACATGGTTTACTTTCACCTGCTTACCTGCCAGCCGGAAAATCTCCTCGGTAAAATCAGCCCAGGAACAACTCCCCTCGCAGGTCGCATGAAAGACTCCGTAGTTTTCCGTCTTTTCCAGGTAACGTACCATTTTTGCCAGTTCCGCTGCACTCGTCGGCGACCCCACCTGGTCACAGACCACATTGACTTCGTCATATTTTTCCGCCAGTCCCAGCATCGTTTTGACAAAATTTTTGCCGTCGCCGTACAGCCATGCTGTTCTTAAAATAAAATATTTGCCAGCAAACGCTTTTACAAAATTCTCACCCTCCAGCTTGGTTTTTCCATAGGCGCTGACCGGATTCGGAGCGTCAAATTCCGTATACGGTCGCGTTCCGTTCCCTTCAAAAACGTAATCCGTGGAAATATGGATCAGTTTTGCATCCGCTTCTTTTGCGGCGATACTTAAGTTCCGCGGGCCGATCGCATTGATCTGATAAGCCAGATCCCATTCTTCTTCACATTTATCTACATTCGTATGGGCCGCGCAGTTAATAATCACATCCGGCTTCACTTCCTGCACGAATGACCGCACCTGCGACACATCCGTAATATCCAACGCATAGATTCCGTCGTCCCCCCGTACATCCGTACGGACCAGCTCCACGTCTTCGTCCTGATATTCCAGTTTCACTGCTCTGCCAAGCTGCCCGTTGCAGCCTGTTACAAGTATTCGTTTCATTAGTTGCACTCCTTTTTACTTTCAGAATTCCTCTGCACCGGCATCCGAACCGGAAAATGTTGCAGCCCGTAATATACCTTACTCTTTATACAGTCGGTTTAATGCGGAAAACATGGCGCGTACGGAAGCTCTCGTAATGTTGGAACTCAGTCCGACGCCATATGTATCTTCCCCCGTCTTATTGTTGCGCATATGGATATATGCCGCAGCTTTGGCATTGGAGCCTTCCCCTAACGCATGCTCGGTATAGTCCAGAATCCGGATATCTGCATCCACTTTGCTGCGGATTGCCAGTTTCACGGCATCAATCGGGCCGTTGCCTTCCGCCTGTGCCACAATTTCTTCTCCCTTATATTGAAAGACAAGAGAGATTTTGGAATCGTGCTGTCCCAGATCTTCAACCTTTACTTTAATAAATTTAAACGGCTCTTCTTTTCCAATATACTGCTCGCAGAAATTCTGATAAATGACTTCCGGCGGCACTTCGCCTCCCATTTTTTCGGATATTTTCTGGATCACATCTGCAAATTCCCGGTGCATTCCTTTCGGCATCTTATAACCATACACCGTATCCATGACAAATGCAACACCGCCTTTTCCGGACTGGCTGTTGATCCGTACGACCGGTTCGTATTCACGCCCGATATCGGACGGGTCAATCGGCAGATACGGCACTTCCCATATCTTGCTTCCGGACTCTTTTAACGCATGTTCCCCTTTATTGATCGCATCCTGATGGGAGCCGGAAAATGCAGTAAATACCAGCTTCCCTGCATATGGCTGCCGCATCGGTATCTGCATTTTACAGCAGCGTTCGTAAACGTCCACAATCTCTTTCACATTTTCGATCTGAAGTTCCGGGTCAATCCCCTGTGAAAACATATTGTAAGCAATATTGATTATATCCACATTTCCCGTCCGTTCGCCGTTGCCGAACAAAGTGCCTTCCACTCTGTCCGCGCCGGCAAGCAGCGCCAGCTCTGTCGCAGCAATACCGGTTCCTCTGTCGTTGTGCGGATGTACGCTTAATATAATATTTTCCCGTTCTTTGAAATGCTTATGCATCCATTCGATCTGATCGGCATAAACGTTCGGCGTCGTCATTTCCACTGTTGCAGGCAAATTAAAAATAACGGGATTGTCATTTTCACGGTCCCAGGTATCATAGACGTCGGTACAGATATCCAGCGCAAAATCCAGTTCCGTCCCTGTAAAGCTTTCCGGCGAATATTCCAGCTGTAAATTCCCCGGGAAATTCCGGGCATGTTTTTTCACCAGTTTTGTGGCGTTTACGGCAATCTGTTTGATTTCTTCCCGGTCCATATGGAACACTACGTTTCTCTGCAGCGTAGACGTCGAATTATAAATATGGACAATCACGTTTTTTATGCCCTTGATCGCTTCAAACGTACGCTCAATCAGATGTTCCCGGCACTGCGTCAGCACCTGCACCGTCACATCGTCCGGTATTCTGTCCTCTTTCACCAGTTTTCTTAAAAAATCATATTCAATCTGTGAAGCCGCCGGAAAACCGATTTCGATTTCCTTAAATCCCAATCGGACCAGCAAATCGAACATTTCCGTTTTTTCTTCTACGTTCATTGGCTCGATCAGCGCCTGGTTTCCGTCGCGCAAATCGACGCTGCACCAGATCGGTGCTTTTTCAATTTCTTTATTTGGCCACTCCCGTTCCGGATACGGCACGACCGGCACCCGTTTATATCTTTTTACATTTAACATAATCGTTACTCTCCTAACCCGCTTTCTACAAGCTCCACTATCGTTCTCAATGCTTCTGTTTCATCTGCCCCTTCACAACAGAACTCTACTTCGTCGCCTGCTTTTATACACGCTCCGAGTACGCTCAATACACTTTTTGCATTTGCAGTGCCTTCCCTGAATCGAAACGTCACGGTCGATTCAAACTGCGTTGCCTTATGGCACAATATCCCCGCCGGGCGCAAATGAAGTCCCGTCGGATTCGTTATTGTTACTTTCTGACTAACCATTATTCCTCCTCCGCAGTATTACCATCGTTATTCTCTTCCGTATTTGGATTGCCCTGTGCGCCGGAACCGTTCTGTGTACCGGACAGATTCTCGGTATTTTGTCCGTCTTGCGTGTCCTGTCCGTTACTATTCTCTTCCCCGACAGTACTTACGATCACTCTTACGGTCACCGTCCCGGTCACCGTGACATTATCATTTTCATATTCGATCTTCACTGGCAGTTCATTCATTCCTGCCGTAACAGAAGAAGCATCGACCGTTCCTTTGATATCTTCCGGCGATACCGCATCCAGATAACGTTTTAACCCGGTTACGGTCACCTGTACCGCTCTGCCCGGGAACCTCAATTCCATCCCCTGAGGCAGGTGTTCCGGCATCAGGTTCTCAACCGGAACGGAAATTTCCCTGCTCGTCATCGCTTCTATCGTAACGGTTACCGCTATCTCCGCCATATCATTATCTACCAGCGTTACGCCTTCCGGCAAATACGGTGTAATATCAATTGTTTTGGAAAAATCAGCCCTGGCTCCGGTAATATCCAAAGCCTCGCCCGATATCAGCAGGCTGTTTAAACTGTCAAGGGCAGTGGCTTCACCCTGTACCACAAGCGTTTCCGGCGTACATACAGCGCCGGTATACGCATACCCATCCGCCGGTCTTCCGGACACTTCCAGATCGATCGGAATCTCTTTCTTATTTTCAATTGTTGCTGAAATCATTACTTTATCCTGATTAAATGACAGATTATCCGCAGAAATCATCATTCCGTTTTCATCATACAGTACCGGTACTACCCGATCATTAATATCGGTTGACATCCCGTTTACATTGATCGTGGCAACGACTTTTGAAATCCGGGATACTACCGATTCCGCCCCTTTCACCGTGATGACGTTTGGCGTTACGGATACTTCTCCGACTGCACAGCCTCCGGCCGGAACTCCGTCGTAACTGGCCGTAATCACAAACTGGCTTGACTTTAAGTCTTCTACTGACACCTGCATATTCTGCGTTTTCTTCTGTATGGATATCCTGCTCGTATACCTCAGAGCCGATACGTCGATCGGAACCAACGACATTCCTTCGATCTGGCTCATATCCGCCGTTGCTTTAAAATCGGAAGTCGATAGCTTTTCCAGGATTGACCGGCTGGCCGTCACGGTAAATACCGCCATATCTCCGTCCAATACTTCATACACTTTTCCCATATCCGTTACGACATTTTCATTTTCAATCGTTACGGGAACCGAAAACTGTTTTGACATTTCCGGATCATCGACATTCACAACGATCATCCAGAATATAACCGCAAACACCACAGCTAATATTTTAAGGCCGAAATTTTTCGTAATCAGGCTAATTACTTTCTTCATCTTTCAGCCTCCTTTTAAACAAACCGAATTTTGTATTTTCAACTCCCATATCACGAAGCGCATTCAGTTTTTCCTGAAGCTTCGCTTCATCCAGGTTACGTTCAATCATCCCTTTCGACGCTACGGATACCTGCCCCGTTTCCTCAGAAACAATAATCGTCAGGGAATCCGACACCTCACTGATACCGACTGCTGCACGATGCCTTGTACCGAGTTCTTTGCTCAACTGCATATTTTCCGACAGCGGCAGATAACAGGTCGCCGCCACAATTCTGTCGCCGCGCACCAGAACAGCCCCGTCATGCAGCGGAGTGTTCTTTTCAAATATATTAATCAACAACTGATACGAAACAACAGAATCCAGAATAATCCCTGTTCTTTCATATTCAGAAAGCAAAATTTCCTGTTCCACTACAATCAGCGCGCCTGTTTTCTGTTTTCCCATATCAAAACAGGCCTTTACGATACCGTTTACCGTTTTTTCCGAAAACCTGCTGTTTTCCGTTTTCAGAAAATCCAGATCAAATATTTTGGAAAAAAACTTTTTCGTCCCCAGCGACTGGAGCGCGCGGCGCATCTCCGGCTGAAATACTACAATAACGGCTATTACGCCGAAATTCAACACTTTGGTAGCCAGCCAGATAATCGTATTCATCTGGAATATCGCCGCCAAAAGGATAAAAATCAATATAATTAACAGTCCTTTAAACGCCATCCATGCCCGTGTATTTTTGATCCACAGCATCAGATTATAGAATAAAAAGGCAACAATGATAATCTCTACTATATCTGTAACCGTTATATCCGGAATATCCATCCAGAACAGATACTTGCTTTTAAAAGCAAG
>JAAWJJ010000095.1 GCA_022796875.1 Eubacterium sp.
CAGTATCTATAAAGTGCAGATGCCAAAGGTCACGCCCCATGTATGCAGGCACACCTTTTGTTCCAACATGGCGAAAAGCGGCATGAACCCTAAAACGCTTCAGTATCTTATGGGACATTCTGATATTGGAGTAACACTGAATACCTACACGCACATCGGTTACGATGATGCGAAAGAGGAGCTGAAACGGGTGAAAAATGCCGAGTAGTAAAATGGCATGATTCCCCTCAATTTACTACCTTTTTTACTACTTTTGAGGTCAAAGATATGCCAATTTAGACTACAATATGCCACGGACAAAAGGCTAAAGCAAGACGCAGGAAAAGCCGATAAATCAAGGAAGTACAGTAAATACAAGGAGTTTTTGAGATATGATAAAAATATTATTCGTCTGCCACGGCAATATCTGCCGTTCCCCAATGGCAGAATTTTTATTCCGGGATTTATGTACCCGGGAAGGATTTGGAAGCCAGGTGTATATAGAATCCGCGGCAACAAGTACAGAGGAAATCGGCAATCCGGTATATCCTCCGGCGAGGCGCCTTTTGCAGCAGAAAGGAATAGACTGTTCCGGCAAGCGTGCCCGTCAGATCACAAAAAAAGATTATGAAAATTTTGATTATCTGATTACGATGGACAGTCAGAACAACAGGAATGCCAGGAGGATTTGGAAAACTGATGATGAGCATAAAATTATGCGTATGCTGGATATAACAGACCGTCCGCGTGATATTGCCGATCCATGGTATACCGGTGATTTTGAGAAAACATATGAAGATATTATGGAAGGTTCGCGTGCCTGGCTGGGCAAATTGGTGAAGCGGGGATGGAAATAATGCATCAGGATCATAAAAAGCCGATAACACCTGAAAGGTCCCGGCATTATACTGATAATTTCCCGGAAAGCAGCATTTACACAAAGACAGGGGTAGTTGTATTGGGAGCATTTGTCTGCTGCGCTTTGTGGGGGAGCGCGTTTCCGTGTGTCAAAATAGGCTATGATTTGTTTGGAATTCACTCAGACGCCATTATGACGCAGATTTTGTTTGCAGGTATGCGGTTTGCATTGGCAGGGGTTCTTGTTATTTTGTTTCAAAGCCTGATACAGAGAAAACCATTGCTGCCTGGAAAAACATCTTTACACAAAATACTGTGGCTGTCAATGATGCAAACGGTCGGGCAGTATATATTATTTTATATTGGTCTGGCGCATACTACCGGAGTAAAAGCTTCGGTCATTGAGGGATTGAACGTATTTGTTGCGATTCTGGTTTCTGCGGTTTTATTCCGGCAGGAAAGACTGTCCGGATACAAGATCATTGGATGTTTGATCGGATTTGCGGGAGTGGTGCTTGTTAATTTCACTGGCAGCGGACTTGATATGGGGTTGACGTTTGTGGGAGAAGGGTTTATATTTCTTTCTACAGTAGCATATGCGTTTTCCTCTGTCTTTATCAAGCGTTTTTCAAAGACGGAAAATCCGGTTTGTTTAAGCGGCTATCAATTTTTGGCAGGCGGGATGATTATGATGCTTGTCGGATGGATCGTTGGAGGCCGTATCAATGGTTATCGTCCAGGGGCGGTACTGATGCTGTTTTATCTGGCGTGCATTTCTGCGGTAGCATATACTTTATGGGGAATTTTGTTAAAGTATAATCCGGTATCCCGTGTCACGGTATATGGTTTTATGAATCCAGTATTCGGCGTGATGTTGTCAGCTTTGCTGTTGAATGAACGGGGAGGATTAGGAGGAAAATGTGTTTTGGCTCTTCTTCTCGTGTGCGCGGGAATTTATATTGTAAACAGGAATCAGAAAGAAAGTGGTAATTTTGGCAAAGGAAGCAAAGACAAATGCCATGAGGATGTTAGATAAGCATCGCATTAATTATGAAGTACTGACATATGAATGTAAGGAATTTGTAAGCGGATTAAATATGGCAGTCCATACGGGGGCGGAAATCAGCCAGTCGTTTAAAACGCTGCTGATGCAGGGGAAGTCGGGCAATTATTATGTATATGTCGTGCCAATTGCCTGTGAGGTAGATTTGAAACTGGCAGCGAAAGCAGCAAAAGAAAAGTCCGTGGAAATGATACCGGTAAAAGAGATTACGAAAGTCAGCGGGTACGTGCGGGGCGGGTGTTCGCCGTTAGGTATGAAAAAACAGTTTCCGACTTTTGTACAGGAAAGCGCGTTAAATTATAATAAAATTTATATTAGCGGCGGCAGAATAGGTACGAGTATCTGTATGGATCCGCGTGATCTGGAAAAAATGATTCCAATGACATATGCAGATTTTATAACTAAATAAAATGGAGGAAAGATCAATGAAAGAAAGGTTAAAAAATATACGGGCGGATGTTTCACTGGTGGCAGTTGTATGTATTATTTTAGGCGTAATTATGTTCATCTGGCCGGTGGCAAGTTCGGCATTTTTTATCAAGCTGCTGGGAGTTATTCTGATCATTGGAGGAGCGGTACTGATCATATCTTATCTGGCATCGGAACGGATTTTGTGGAAACTGATCATCGGAGTGATCATTCTTGGACTGGGAATATGGGTGGTAAATTCTCCGATCAGTATTATAATTATGATTTCTACCGTATTCGGAATTGTATTGCTGATACATGGGATACAGGATCTGACTCTTGCGATGGAATTGAAAAAGCGCGGCTACCAAAACGGAACGGTTTCATTTCTGCTGGCGGTCATTACGATTGTGCTGGCAATTATTCTTTTGTTAAATTCTGTTTTTACATGGAAGATAGGAGTACGTATTGCGGCAGTTTGTTTGATTTATGATGGCATATCGGATTTGTTTTTTACGGCAAATCTGGGGAGGTCGCACCGGTTTGGGAACAGTGGGGATCCGATTGATGTAGAATATAAAGAAAAATAGGGTGTAAATACAGAACGAAAAAAGAAGCCGTATACCCTGAAGCAGGAATTTGCAGCAGAGTATATCATGGCTTCTTTTTGCTGGTTTACCTAAAGGGGCGAAAGCGAAAAGCAGCAGATTATTGTTTGTGTTGACGATTATTTATGTTCATTCTTATATCTTGTCACAAGTTTCTCAATCCTGTCATATGGGTTCAGCAAATCGCTGATGGAAGTATCATGATTTAACGTATCAATGACATAAGCGATATATTTACTTAAATCACAATTAATATAATATGGTTTTGACAGCAATTCCGGGGTCTGGTAGCAAAGGTTTGTGGTGACGACTTTAAAGATCGTTCCGTTTTCCACAGCCTTGTCAAATTTTTCCAGACCATTTGTAAATAATCCGAATGTGGATACAACGAAGATTCTGTTTGCTTTCCTACGTTTTAATTCCGCAGCGACATCCAACATGCTGTCACCGGAAGAAATCATGTCGTCTACGATAATTACGTCTTTATTTTCTACTGAAGTACCCAGAAATTCATGTGCGACGATCGGATTGCGGCCGTCTACGATACGGCTGTAGTCGCGGCGTTTGTAGAACATACCCATATCAATTCCGAGTACGCTGGCAAAGTAAACCGCACGGTTAGTGCCGCCTTCGTCCGGGCTTATAATCATCATATGTTCGTTGTCAATCTGCAGATCGTCTACATTATTTAATATCCCTTTAACAAACTGATAAGTCGGCTGTATCGTTTCAAATCCGTGCAAAGGAATCGCATTTTGCACTCGTGGGTCATGCGCGTCAAAAGTGATGATATTGTCCACTCCCATATTGATCAATTCCTGAAGCATGAGTGCACAGTCCAGGGATTCTCTTGAGGAACGTTTATGCTGGCGGCTTTCATACAAAAACGGCATGATTACGGTGATCCTGCGCGCTTTTCCGGTGGCAGCCGCAATTACACGCTTTAAATCCTGATAGTGATCGTCTGGCGACATATGATTTTTCATGCCGCACAGTTTGTAAGTAAGACTGTAGTTGGTAATATCTACCAGAATAAACAAATCGTGGCCGCGGACGGATTGGTTGATAACGCATTTTGCTTCGCCGGAACCAAAACGCGGCGTAGAAAAGTCGACGATATAAGAATCCTGGTAATAGCCTTTAAACGCCATGGAATTTCGATGTAAATCTTCTCTTTCCGCTCTCCATTTTACAAGATAGCGGTCTACTTTTTCGCCCAGTGCAGTGCAGCTTCGTGTTGGGACAATACCTAAAGCGCCGGCTGGAATGGTTTCTAAGTTTCTTTCATCACTCATAAGTGAGTTCCTCCATAGATTTGTTTCTGTTAATTGTTTTTTGGGTTTTTATTGTATTTTTTTCTGGATGCGGATGTCTGCACCCGACAGTTTAATGATATCGTAGCAGCTTGTAATACGTGACAGTGTCCGCTCGGAATACAGATCCGCTATTTTTTGCAGCCTCAGGTTCGTGGATATAATAGTGGATTTCCGGCGTAAAATACGTTCGTTTATACACAGAAATAACTGCGACGAATGAAATCCGTTTGTAAGTTCCGTACCAAGGTCATCGATTAGCAGCAAATCACAGTCAAAAATATGCCGGTTGGCTTCTATGGCATCGGCATCTTTGTCAAATACGTTTTTACTGAAAATATCAAACAGCTCATAAGCCGTAAAATAAATCACGGAATGTCCGCTGTCAAGCAGTTCCTTCGCAATACAATTGGAGAGGAACGTCTTCCCGACGCCGGTATCGCCGTAAATAAACAAGTTGTGGAAACTGTTGTCAAATTCACGGATAAATGTTTGGGCGGTCTGATAAGCCGCATGTGCGGCGGCTAACGGCGTCAGTCCGGTAATTGGATCGGTTTCCCCGTCCGAATAATAGGAAAAAGAATAATAGGAAAAATTTTCTTCCTTTAAAATATGCTGCATATTAGATTGCGTATATATAAGATTGATTGCCGCCTGTTGAAAACAATGGCACTTTTTGCTGCCGATATATCCGGTATCCCGGCAGTCAGGACATTCGTAACAGGAAGTCAGGTAGTCATCTGGCAGCCGGAGTTTTTTAAATATGCGGGCGCGTTCCTGCCGTAGTACGGCTAGTTTTTCCTTTAACTGTCCGGACGCGCCGGCATCACCCTCAATCATGCGCGCGGCATGGGAAAGAGAAATGTCCGCGATTTCTTCCTCAATTTCTTTTAACCGCGGAAGTTCCTGATATAGGTCATTTTTCCGTTGCCGCAAAATGTGCCGGTTTTTTTGCTGCCGGTTATCATATTCACGCATAATCTGCGCATACTGACTGTTTGTCAAAGACATAGCATCCTCCGAATGAAGCAGCGTTTCTGCCATGCTTCCTATTGTCTGGCAAGCTGTTTTTCCAACTGGTCGTAATTATAATTTCTCTGAGTAAAATTGTTAAATTTATTGCCGTTTGCCGTTTGCGCGGCAGGTCTTGCGGCGAATCCGCCGGGCTGCTGTTTATGCAGGCTGTCTAACCGGGCGATATCTTTCGGATATTGAACATGATTGCGCCGCCAGTTTTGCAGTATTTTGTCGGCATATTCAAAACTTGGCTGATGTATTGCCGAAATAGTGCGGCAGCAGGCTTCTGTTATCATATCGGAAGAAAATCCGTAGCTGCCCGTCCATTTTTGGATAAATTCCTGTTCCGGTTTTACCAGATTCCGTCCTTTGATACCGAAAGCTTTCATGACGGCCGTATGTGATTTTGAATGAAGTCTGTTCAGTTCTTTTGCTTCTTCTACGGTATGTATATTCTGTTCGTGCCATGCGAGGCCGGTTTTTTCGATATAACGGATGCTGGTATGTCCTTTTACCACGCAGTATTCAATCAGATATTCGATCAGATCCGAAGAAAACTGCAGCCGGTCATACAGATAAAAAAGTGTCTGGCAGTCCGTGGTGTTTAACGTACGTCCAAGGTAAGTTTCTGCAATATACAATAATTCACAGATTTCATTGTTTTTACGAAAAGCAGCGATCTCATCCCTGCTGTATGTTGTTTTTTCAGGTGCGGACGGCTTGTCTGCCGTAATGATATTTTGGGCATTCCCGGCAGGCGAAATAATCTCCGTATTCCCGGCAGAAAGCGTATTTTCCGCATTTATGCCAGAAGTAGAATGGCAGCGCGTTTCCGGCAGGCTGTCATAATTTAAAAAACAGATTCCGGTCAGGTGCTGTTCCGCATCATATTCCAGGCGCAGAAGATTTACGCTTTCCCAGTACTTTAAAGCACGCGTAATATCGTTTTCCGTATGGTTAAAATGATCTGCGATTTTAGAAATGGAAAAGTTCTGTTCCGGCGAATCCATATGGCGCAGTAAATATAAGTAAACTTTTACAAATTCTCCGTTAGCGGAATTCATGTAACAGTCAATGAATACATTAGGTACATTCGTGTATGCATTTGAATAATTACTGTGAAGTGTAATCTTAGACATAAAACAAACCTCTCATTTCTAACTGATGTATGGGCATACTTTTTCCAAAGCAATTTCCATGATCCGATACACTCTTGTGCTCATTCTATCATGAGCCTTTGG
>JAAWJJ010000096.1 GCA_022796875.1 Eubacterium sp.
AGGGTCTGGCCAGGAAAGAGGAATGGGAATGGCTTTGGAAGAGTATCGGGTTCTGTGTGGAGTTTTGAGGGTATATTTATTCAAAACAGGGAATAATATGTTATATAATCCTCGATAGCTCAATGGTAGAGCACGCGGCTGTTAACCGCGGGGTTGTTGGTTCGAGCCCAACTCGGGGAGCTTGGGAAAACCCGCAGACATCAGTGTTTGCGGGTTTTGTATATCCGAAGATAAGAGAGAAGGAATTTTAGCAGGCAATATACTGTTAACCGAGAAGCATAATCCTCGATTGCTCAATGAAATAGTGACATTTGTTAGAAGCTTAGTGGTTTATTATACGAAATGGCGGATTTTCACTTTAGCATATATAACGCAAAAAATGGTAGCATGGAATATTTATAAAAAAATATTTATGGGATGTACGAAAAAGAAGGTAAAGCTATGGCTTTCCATGTAATGAAACCTTGTATTATCTATACGGGGTTTCATTTTTTTTACATATGTTCATTGAAGATTAACAGGAGATAGATTATAATATATAAAAATGATGTTTGCAGATAAAGTTCGGTAGAACTAATGGAATCATCATATGGCTAACTGCGACTCCCGGACGTATATCGATGAGATTGTTGGTACACATTATCATGTAAAAAGAATAAATGAGGAATTGCACAGGCTTTTAATTTCATTGAATTTGGGAAATTAAAAAGCTATTTGTGGCAAAAGAAAAGGAAATCCTGTGCAGGAAGAAAAAAATTAAAGAAAAGGATTCTTGAGATGAATAATCATATATTCACAATTGGGGATATTGAAGATTTGGTGAAGCCGATTGCCGAAAAATACAAGGTAAAAGAAATATATTTGTTCGGATCTTATGCAAGAGGAGAGGCAGACGAGAGCAGTGATCTGGATTTTTTGGTGTTTGGTGGGGAAAATTTTAAACTCACTATGATTTTTTCACTTGCCGAAGATTTGCGTAAAGTACTTAAAAAAGATGTTGATGTGTTCGAAATTAATGAAATCAACAAAGACAGTGATTTTTATAATGTAATTATGAAAGAGAGGTTGCTTGTGGCATGAAATATTTAGATGGGCAACGTATTAATAAAATCTATGAAAACACAGTAAAATTACATGTGTAGTGGTCAAGCTTTTTAGTAACACTTGTGGCTCATAAGTGATTCGATTGTTGCATGGAGGCAATCGAATCCGATGGTGAGCTACCGCTGTTTTCTATCTTGTTTACAGCACAGCGTGGAAATTTGAAACACTTTCATTACTATTTGTGCCGCCAACTGAAAGGCGGCGGAATGGAGATTATTATGAAAAACAGAAATATCTTTGTAGCATTTACAGGTATCGTACTTTCCGCAAGTATACTTGCTGCCGGATGCTCTGGTGGAACAGATTCAGCGGCAGATCCTGATTTGACTGCCGGGAGCGGAAGCGTCGGAGAATTTTCTTCAGGAACAGCCGGTGAACTGGGCAGCCTGAAGTCTTTTTCTGCAACGGCTCTGGATGGAAGCACATTCACGCAGGAAGATATTATGGCTAAGGATATGACCATCATCAACTTCTGGTCCTTAACGTGCGGCCCTTGTATAGAGGAAATGCCTGATCTTGCCGCTTTTGCAAAAGTCCTGCCGGATAACGTGCAGGTGATCACCGTTTGTCTGGACGGAGCGAGAGATGAAGAATATACTGAAAATCTGTTAAGTGAAACGGAATATGAGGGGGTAACGCTGCTTTCCGGTGACGGAGATTTTATGAGTGTTGTTGACAATATACAATATACACCGACCACTGTCATTGTGGATGCGAAAGGCAACCTTGTTGGCGATGCTATCATCGGCAGGCAGAAAGACTTGTCCGAAACGTTTTTGGCGGCGGTGAATACTGCATTAGAAGATGCCGGCAAGGAGGAGATCAGTCTTGAAGAATAAATCCGTTGCAGTTACAAGATACGGCCTGCTGGCGGCAGCTGTCGTATTTATTGCCATAGGGTTGTTGAAGCAGGAACATTTGGAAGTCATGCAAAAGGCGGTGAAGATATGTCTGGAGTGCATAGGAATCGGGTAACGCGGAAACATCATAAAAAACGCAGGTCTTTTCAGAGAGTGATACAGATAATTTCTGCTGTGGCGATAAACGGATATATGGTCGGGTTTCAAAAAGGAAAGATTTTTGCAGGCGGTACAAAAGCAGTCTGCGTTCCCGTCCTCAACTGTTATTCCTGTCCTGGTGCGCTGGGAGCCTGCCCGATCGGCGCCCTCCAGACTGCGGTCGGAGGTATCAAACATCATTTTCCTTTTTATGTCCTGGGCTTGCTTATGTTGTTCGGCATTATCCTGGGACGGGTGATTTGCGGATTGTTATGTCCTTTTGGATTGGTACAGGATTTACTGTATAAAATTCCGGTACGGAAACTGACGGTACCGAAAAAAGCCGACCGGCCGGCCAGATATCTCAAATATGTGGTTTTGCTGGTACTGGTAATTTTGCTTCCGGCTTTTGCCGTAACGAAAGCCGGTGCGGCACTTCCGTATTTTTGCAAATATATGTGTCCCGCCGGGACGCTGGGAGGAGGTATCCCCCTGATGATTGCAGAGCCTGCTTTGCAAAAACTGACGGGTATGTTGTTCGACTGGAAAATTCTTGTGCTGGCAGTTGTTGTAATTGCATCCATGTTAATTCCCCGGCCGTTTTGCCGCTATCTTTGCCCTCTGGGTGCGTTCTACTCCCTGTTTCACAAATTCGGCTTTTTTCAGATGCATCTGGATAAAAATAAGTGTATCGGCTGCAAAGAGTGTGAATATTCCTGTCCGATGGCTGTGGAAGTCACAAAAAGTTTATGCAGTCCGGAATGTATCCGCTGCGGAAAGTGTAAGTCTGTCTGTCCGGCTGGTGCGATTTCTTCCGGGTTTGAATATGGTACAAAGAAGAAAGGATCATAATTTTTGAAGTATGATGATATAAAATGTGTGATCGGAATGGTGCGTTTGTAGACAGATTTCCGAGTTGTGTTGCCAAAGGGGGAAATAATAAGTAAAATAAAAAGCCTGCAGTTTTTACGAAATAGAAAATCGTAAAATTGCAGGCCTCTTTCATTTATTTGTGAAACAGTATTTTATCCATGAAACATAATTACTCAGGATATAATAAATTTTTTAAGCAGTGAAAGCAATTCTTCAAGATTGACCGGTTTTGCGGTATGGGCATTCATTCCACTGTCCAGACATCGTTTAATATCTTCCGAAAAAGCGTCTGCCGTCATAGCAATAATCGGTATTTCCTGTGCATCCGGACGGCTTAAAGAGCGAATTGCCTTAGTTGCTTCGTAGCCGCTCATCACAGGCATCCGGACGTCCATAAGGATGGCGTTATAATATCCGGGGTCGGATTCCTGGAATTTCTCCAGACAGATCTTTCCGTTTTCCGCCCATTCCAGTTCCATGCCGATGTCGGATAATAATTCGTATAATATTTCCCAGTTCAGGTCGTTGTCTTCGGCAACTAATATACGCCGTTCGGCTAACGCTATATGAGCGACGTCTTCCGTTTCATTGTCTTCCACTCCCATGTATTGTTTCAGACAATAGAATAAAGTGGATTTGAACAATGGTTTCGATATGAACCCATTGATCCCAGCCTGTCTGGCTTCCTCTTCAAATTCGCTCCAGTCATATGCCGATATTAAAATGATTGGCATATTGTCACCTACAATTCGGCGGATTTGTTTGGCGACCAAAAGCCCGTCCATGCCCGGAAGTTTCCAATCCAACAGGATAATCTGATAATCGTCCCGCGTCTGATGATGCTTCGCAATCAGTTCGACTGCTTTTTCACCGCTAAGCGTCCAGTCAGCCTGCAAACCAATGGATTCCAATGCATCGACTGCCGTCCGGCACAATATTTCATCATCGTCGACTACCAACATTTTCCATGGCGGAAGAATCATATCTATTTCTTTTTCCGGAGCTTTTTCCAAATCCAGAATCACATGGAACTTAGTACCTTTTTCCAGTTCGCTTTCTACGGAAATGCTGCCTTTCATAGCATCCACAATATACTTTGTGATTGACATTCCAAGTCCCGCGCCCTCAGTTTTCCTTACGCGTTTATTGTCCGCCCTGGAATAAGAATCAAAAATATGCTCTAAAAATTCAGGCGTCATGCCGATTCCGTTATCTTTTACAACAATGTGTGTCCGGATATATGAATCGCCTTTTTCTTCTGGGGCTTTTTCCTGGAACAGGTATAATTGTATCGTTCCGTTTTCCTGCGTATATTTCACAGCGTTAGACAGCAAATTCATCAGCACCTGATTCAGCCGGACGCTGTCGCAATATACGTTCTCTATTTCAATATTGTCGATATGTACGTTGAAATTCTGCCCTTTCCCTTTGATTTGGGTTTGTACGATGCCGACAATCCCTTCAATGACTTCCCGTAAGGAAATCCGTTCTGCCGTTAACGTCAGTTTTCCGCTTTCGATTTTGGACATATCCAGGACGTCGTTAATGAGTCCGAGTAAATGTTTCCCGGATAAGGCAATTTTCCTCAGGCAGTTTCGCACGTGTTCTTTATCGTCAATGTGCGAAATTGCAATGGCGGTCATACCGACAATCGCGTTCATTGGAGTACGGATATCGTGGCTCATATTTGAAAGGAAAGTACTTTTGGCAATGGTTGCAGCCAAAGCCTCCTGTCTTGCTTTTTCCAGTGCCTGAAGTGTCTGGCGGGTCATTTTAAAATATATGTAGAATATGATTAACAGCGCGACAAAAATGACGGCAAAGACGGATATTGTAGCAATTGAGCGGTCACGGTTTAAGGTTTCTACGGTTTCATTCAAAACGCCGAACGGAAGTATGGTGACAAGATGCCATTCTGAATAAGGGAGCGGGGTGCAGTATATCTGCTGGCTGTTTCCGTCAAAATCCGTTATGGTAGAAAAAGTTTCTTTCTGTTCCATAGCAACGGAAAGCTGCTGAATGTATTTATCTATTTCTTCCGGATTGTCGTTGCTGTATCTGTCATACAGGCTGTCAAAATAATTTGTATGTTCCGAATCCATGTTGCTTACAATAAAACTGCCGTCCTCCCGAATGATGTTTGAGTAGATTACAGCGCTTTCTTCTTCGGTTCCCAGCATGGAACTGATATATTCTATGGGAACGGCAGTGACCATCGCAATCGACGTTTCTCCGTTATTCATCGGATAACCGGCATTGATGCCGAACATGACAATTTCATTTCCAGAAGCATCAATGCCTACTGCAATTTTCTTATCTTTGTTTTTCAGAGATTCATAAAAAGGTTCCGGATCAATCAACTGGATCTGCTCTCCGTCAAGCATTTCAAGAGTACCGTCTTCCGAGTAAAGAGCCAGGTAATTAAAACCTCTTACTCCCACACGGTAAATGAGTTCGTTATATAGTTCTTCGGTAGCCATATCTTCCGAAACAACTTCCGTAACGGCTTCTGCCTGTTCCAGTTTTAAGTCGATAAGAGTACGGAAATGCGCAATAATGTGTTCGTTGATGCCATCCATATACAAGTCGCCTACTTTGTGAATCGATTCCGTGCTTACATTGCGCATATAGTGTGCCAGAAATACAAATGCTATAATTCCGACGATCAGAAGCAGGGAGAAACTCCCAAGCAGAAAATACGTCGTGCGGTTCCTTTTTTGTTTTTGAATATCCATACCCTAATTTCCTTTCTATGGTATTCTTATGCATCGTGTACTATAGATGCTTTCTTTCTGTTCGGCTTAATTTTTTGATTTTGCTTTATTATAGTATATTTACATAAAAAAAGCAATTTTATATTTAGGAGTATTTTGTAGAGTTACAGTTAGATGAAAATAATTTAAAAAAGTACTTGCAAAATGTATCGGCATATGATAATATACATATTGTTGCAAAAAGTGACGGCTCCTTGGTCAAGCGGTTAAGACATCGCCCTTTCACGGCGGTAACACGGGTTCGATTCCCGTAGGAGTCATTTATATTGAATATATCCGATTGTTGGCTTTTTGGACCTTTAGCTCAGTTGGTTAGAGCAACCGGCTCATAACCGGTCGGTCCAGGGTTCGAGTCCCCGAAGGTCCACTAAAAAGAAAATGGCCCGATGGC
>JAAWJJ010000097.1 GCA_022796875.1 Eubacterium sp.
GATTATATCAAAGAATAGCGACATGTTACAAACCAGGCGGCGGTTCCGGCTTCGTTTTACCGGGATCTCCGCCTGGCTGCGTTTATGTATCCGGAAAATTGCGCTGGCTCTTCGGCTCTGCAGTTTTCAGCATTTCTTTCAGGACAGCTTCGTTTTCCGGTAAATAAACCAGACCGCGGTAGTAAGGGATTTCAGGGACAACAGGGATAATTTTAAACGTTCGGAATAAGCCGGATAATGTGTGGGACAGTATATATATGCCGCCGGAACGACAGGTGTTAATAACGGTATTTTCGCTGTATTCTATCGACTGTAAGTTCAGATTCAGCTTCCGGGCGTAATCATACAGCGTACGGGTTGCGCTGCTGTCAGCCGTCCAGCAGTACAGCTGGTATCCGGCCAGTTCTTCCGGGCGTATTGCGGTATTGCAGGCGAGAGCGTGGTTTGCCTGCATGATGCAGCACAGGTAGTCCGTGTCTATTTTTTTAAAAAGAAGTTTTTCGTCAAAGATTAACCGGTTATCTTCATATTCCAGAAAATCTATTTTTTTATCTTTTACAAGTTGAAGGTTTCTTTCATGTGTAAGGTTGCTGCCGGAGAGATAGATGTATTCGATCGAAAAGCGGGAATTTGCATCAATATTAGAGTACCAGTTCATCATATTGGACAAAGTATATATGCCAATCCGTATTTTTTTCTGGTTCAGGGCCAGAGAGCGACATTCGCGGACCAGAGCGTTAAATTCAAGATAAAGTTCATTCGCTTTTTTCAGGAAATGGGATCCGCAGTCTGTCAGCTGCAAGCCTTTTGGAGTGCGTGTAAACAAAGAAAAGCCGAGTTCGGATTCCAGTGTATCGATCTGTTTTTTTAAAGCGGTTTTGGTAATATTCAGAATATCTTCCGCTTTGGAAAAACTGCCAATTTTAGCGAGCGCGATAAAATGCTTGATCTGTATATCGTTCACGGCGAATCTCCTTTCTTTCGATTCAAAGCGTATACTTTTCTTATACGGGTATAGTAACAAATCGAGAATTCCCAGTCAATCGCATCTTTTATATAATTAAGAAAATGAAATCAGATCTGACGCATTTTGAATTGTTATATACGAGAGGAGAGATATTATGTCTAATATGGCAGTGGACAGCAGTCCGCAGAAAAAATTAAAGTTTGAATCAATTATGTATATTATCTGTGGCTGTATCTTATCAATGGGAGCGATACATATGGATACCATCAACTGGATCCTCCCGACGATCGCTGATACTTTGGGGTCCGGCAACAATACCCTTATGGTTACTTCCGGTTTCTTTTACGGCATGATGATCGGGCATGTGGTAGTAGGGCCGTTATCGGATATGATCGGAAAAAAGAAAACGATGGTACTTGGATTTGTGATTTGCGTGGTTGGCGCGGTCATTGGCGGTACGTCCGGCTCCCTTGGCGGTCTGATTGCCGCAAGGCTGATTCAGGGTATTGGCGGAGCGGCGGCGTCCAATGCGGCCAGAAGTATCGGAGGCGATGCCGGGAAAGGCAAAAAATCGGCGATCGCACTGACTTTTATGCAGATTTGGTCCGGTGCGCTTCCAATCATCCTGCCATTGTCAGGAAAATGGGTGGGAAACGCTATGGGATGGCAGGCGATTTTCTGGCTGCAGGCAATCATATGCGCGGTTCTGTGTATCTTGGTGCTGGCATTTGTAACGGAAACATCAGAAATAGCTGGAAAAGGCTGTGTCAGGCGGATTGCTTCAGAAGCGAAAGCCTGCCTGGCCACGCCGGAATATGTGTTGTTTGTTTTTTGCTTCGCATTTAATATGGCTTTGTTTTTCTGCTATGCGGGTTCCGCGTCTTTTGCGATGGTAACGGAGCTTGGAATGGACAATAACGCCTATGCCAATATGTATGCGATCAATGCGGCGACGATGGTAGTCAGCGCGGCGGTCGGGCGTTTCCTGGCTGCAAGGGTAGCCCCGGATAAAATTGTCCGTGTATTAAACGTATTCCAGCTTGCCGTGGCGGTATTTATCAGCGTTTCTTTTATGAGCGGGATTGCAGAGTACGGATGGCTTCAGTTTGTATGGTGGGTATTTCCATTTATTCAGGGCATGACGCTTCCGGTAGCAATGTCTTTGGTTATGAACGCTTCCGGAAAAGCAACCGGTACGGGAGCGGCAATTATGGGATTTGTCCAGTACCTGTTTTCTTCCATTACCACTACCATGCTTGCCAATATTAAAGAATCCGGCTCGATCGGCAGCGTGATTGGGTGGATTATGGCAGCCTGCGCGGTGCTTTCGTTTGTTACATGTACCATAGGAACCATAATACTAAAGAAGAAAAATGCAACTAAAACCGAATAACAAAATAAAAAGCAGAAATAAACCGAATAAACAGGAAAATTAAAAAGGAGAAACTATTATGGGTTATAAATATGACAAACACAAACCGTTTCGCACGTATCTGGAGGAATATAAAGAAAAATGGGAAGGAATGGCTCATTTAAAGAGGGAAAACGGAATTTTGGAAGTCCGTTTCCATACGGACGACGGGCCGGCGCTGTTTTGTGAAGCAATCCATGTGGGATACCTGGGACTGCTGTTTGATATCTCGCATGATCCGGAAAATGAAATTGTGATCATTACCGGCACAGGGGACAGTTTCCTTTCCCTTTCGGATCCGGAAATGTCGCTTGCCCATGTGGAGTATGAAACAAGCGTGACATATGACTGGTGGTATCAGACCGCGACAAGGGTGCCGCTTGCATGGCTGGATATTCCGGTTCCGGTCATCTGCGCATGCAACGGTCCGGTGACGATCCATCCGGAATCCGTGCTTTTGTCCGATTACATTATTGCGGGCGATAACGCTTATACGGTAGACCGGCATATCCAGGACGCCGGGTGCGCGCCGATCGACGGGGTAAATATCTTATATGAACATCTCCTGGGAGCAAACGCCGGCCGTGCGCTGCTTTTAAACGGCGGCGTAATTGATGCCGAAATGGGCAGAAAATTCGGCATTTTTGCAGAAGTAGTCCCTCATGGGCAGGAGTTGGAACGCGCTTGGGAATTTGCAAAGGAGTTAATGGAAAGAGTGCCGTCGCGCGCGGTACGCCGGATGACAAGAGAAACGTTAACGCAGCCGCTGCGCGAAGCGTTTACCCGCTCCATCCGTTCTAATCTGGCCCATGAATGTTATTCTTCCGAATTACGTGTGGATGCAAAACCGGAAGACGGGCATGTCAATATGGTGAATAAAGAAAAATAAGCCGCGGTATCTGCGTTGCAGAGCGTATTCGTACATCTGCACCGTAAACGCAGCGGGGAGGACAGCGTTATGGTGAAAAAATGGAAAAAGCAGGCGTTGAATGTAATAATCGGATCCATGATCTCGTTTATGATGTTTAATTTCCTGACTACAGTATCCGTAAATATTTTCATACCGGCTGTGGCCGAATTAAAAAATATGGGAACGGCGCCGTTGTATAATGCGAATACGGTCGGGAATTTAATTTCCGTAGCAGTGGCGCTTGTCATAGGAGTTGTTTCCCAGAAAATATCCCTGAAAGCAGTATCCGTATTCGGGCTTTTTCTGGCAGGATTCAGTTATCTGATGATACCGGTGGTTCCCGCCGGGATAACCGGTGTGTTTATTGCCACAAATTATATTGCGACTATGTTTTATGCCCAACTGGCGGTCGGCGCGCGGATTGGCAACTGGTATCCGAGGAGAAAAGGGGAGATGCTCGGAGTTGTGACGTCTGTGATTGTACTTTCCAGTATTCTGTTTCTCCCGCTTTATTCTGGAGCGTCAAACCGTTTTGGTATCCGGAATACGATGATAACCTGCGGATTCATTGTAATTGCATGGGCGTCGGTCAGTATTTTCCAGATCAGAGATTATCCGTATGACGTCGGATTGAACCCGGAAAATATGTCGGATGAGGAAGCGAAAGATTTCGGAGGGGGAACCGGCAGCAGTACTTATGATGAAAAGTCGCAATGGAATTACTTGAAATTGCTGAAAAAGCCGCGGTTTGTATTCAGCGCTGTCGGCTGGGGATTCAGTTTTATCGGAATCATGGGATTGTCCCTGGCAATTATCCCGATCATGAAATCGAAAGGCGTATCCGCAGATACGGCGGTCACTATTGCGTCATTTGCAGGACTGTTCCAACTGGCGGGAAGCATTGTTTCCGGTTTTCTGGACACGAGAGTCGGACAACGTTTTGTGATTACGCTGTTTCTCGGCCTGGAAGTGCTGGGATTGATTATCTTTGGCTTTGCTCCGGCAGGCGTGCCGGGCATGATGATTGCCGGATATTACATCGTTATGTTTATGATGGGGGCGCCGAATAACCTGCAGCCATCCATGTATCTGTCCATGGCCGGAGGAGGCGGAAAGACTTTTATGATATTCAATTCCCTGCAGACCGCTATTGCCGCGACGCTCAGATCGTTTAGCAGTTCCATTCTTGCGTACAGCACAGAGCGTACGGGAGGATCATACAGTATCGCAATGACGGTTTTTCTGGCCGGATCTGTAATTTCCGTCTTGTTATTAAATATCTGCGGGTTTCAAAAACTGGAACTGCCTGCTGAAAAAATATACAGTAAACGCCGGAAGTAATTGCCGTTGACTAAATTTATAATAAATATAAGGAGAAAATGCTGCTATGAAATTATTAACTTTTCAATATCAGGACTCAGGCACAAGGGCCGGCGTAAAGTTAGAAGAGTCTGTAGTTGACCTGACAAAATTGCTGAAATCAGAGAAAGAAATTGAAGATATTAAAATGTTGATGGAACTGTATCCGGATGCCTTGCAGGAAATCCGTGCGGCCATAGAGAAAAATCCGGATATGGAAAAGATACCGTTGGAAAAAGTGAAGCTGTGCGCGCCTGTTCTGCGCCCGTCTACGGTTCGGGACGCCTGTATGTTTGAAGTACATTCCGACAATGCCGGTAAGGAGTCCGCCGTGTCAACTCCGCCGTTATGGTATGAACGTCCGATTTTTTATTATCAGAATCCGAATAATATCACGGGGCCGGAAGAGCATGTACGGAGGAAAACGGACTGCACGACGCTGGATTATGAGTCGGAAGTTGCTTTTGTCATCGGGAAAGAAGGATTTAACCCGGATATCTCAGAAGCAAAAGATTATATTCTCGGACTGACTATTTTTAACGATTGGAGCGACCGGGAATTGTGCGGGAAAGAAGCGGGATTTTTGGGTATGCATAAAAGCAAAGATTTTGCCAGCGGTTTCGGCCCGTGGATCGTCACAATGGATGAGTTTGAAGACAAAATAAAAGGCGGTAAATTAAACCTGTCCGTCAAAGCATGGGTAAACGATGTATTGACGACGGATTCCACGACAAGCGATATGTACTGGCCGTTGGAACGCCTGTTTGCAGTTGCATCAGAGGATGTTTCCGTATTTCCGGGGGATATTGTCGGAATCGGAACGGTCGGACTGGGATGCCTGTTGGAGCAGATTGATAAGTTTCCGTTTCTTCAGGATGGAGATACGGTAACGATCGAGGTAGAAGGCATCGGTACGCTGCGCCAGTATGTTGCAAAAACGGAATAATTAAGTAAAAAAATATCTCAGGATTAACGTTTATTATAACGGAAAGCCGGTAAAATTAAAGGCTTTCCGTTTTTTATATGCACAGGCAACTGAACGTTTCACCGCTTCTGTTGCAAAACGGTTTTATTCGTAATTTCTGAAGTATAGAGATATAAACAATATTATCTGCACATTTCGTTTGCCAACGGATTTCCAGGCTATGCTGCCAGAGAGGGAAACATTGGAAGAATTTTTATAGTATCCCTTATCTACGGGAAAATGGGCGAAATGGATTCCCCCGAGTTCACTGTCTGAGGTTT
>JAAWJJ010000028.1 GCA_022796875.1 Eubacterium sp.
GAAGATGGAACAATAACGCTTGAAAAGATTGCGGAATTTGTTGGCCTTTCAGTTGACGAAGTGAGAAAATTGAAAACAGACCAGAATATGTAAATGGCATTAACGAGCCAGGAAGCTTAAAAACAGGTTCCTGGCTCTATTCTTTTAAAGTCCGGTATTATATTTTTCTAAGTTTTACAGCGTCTTTATAATCTGCATATTCTTTCCGTTTCTCTTTAATCTTTTCTGCATTTTCCTGCGCTTTTTTCTGATTTAAAGCCAGTTTTGTATCATGATCCTCTTTCCCATCCGGCGTCCAGCGGCTGGCTTTTTGAGCCTCTTCGGTATACTCTACGATTAATTCCTGGTTTTCCATATGCAGCTGCGCTTTCATGTAACACTGCGGGCAATACCATTTGCCGCGAATTTTCTGCAGATAATTGCCGTGGCAAATCGGGCATACGCCAGCTTCTCCACGATATTTTATTGTTTCCTTTTTTTTCTTTGCAAGCAGAGCATCGGCTACATTTTTTCCCAGCGTCCTCATTCTGTTTAAAATTTCATCTTCCAGTACGACTGCTCCCACTGCCGGCACAAAATTAAATCCGCACTTATCCACAATCGCGCCATAAGAGCCGGCCAGTTCCATTGTTATCATATTCGTAATATCCAGGCAAAAATTGGTATAATCGCTTCCTCCGACCACAAACGTTGCTCCAATTTTAGGGTTCGCATGCACCACATCCCTGAAATCCCCGGAACTATGCAGTTTATTCAGCCATGTGATCAATATCCCTGCCGGCAGAAGATTATAACATGGGCTGGATACGATCACAGCGTCCGCTTCCCGAATGTACTGTTCTATCTCGTAGAAGTGATCTGCGTCTGCCGGCTGTACACAGCGAAAGTCCGGATCATGATTTACCCAATGATGCATAATACATGTTTCACATCCGCTGCATGGTTTTATATACGCTTCCTGCAAACGGACAAAATTGCACTGTGCGCCACATTCTGTTTCAATGACCCGAAAAGCCTCTTTCATCATAATTTCTGTATTACCGTTTTTTCTGCCGCAGCAAATACCAAATACTTTCATTTTCTCCTCCTCGTCTGGTTATAAAAACCAAAGCGCCACTTCGGTCCATGTTTTATCCAAACACTTCCTGCAGCGGCGCTCCGGTTTGTTATTTATGGTATGAAAGGAACGGGCAATGTTTTATAACGCTTTATGCTGACTGCGCGGCTTTTTTCTCTTTTCTGAGCGCTTCTGTGGCAGCATAGTCCACTTCCAATGTATCAGGATCCATTACTACACCGTATACATTTTTTGCCTTTCCTACCGTAACGTAAGTATCTTTTACATCCTGTACAACTCGGGCGATATCGCGATCCAGCGGGTTTCCCCAGCCGCCTCCGCCGGCGCATAACGTTTCGTAACGTTCTCCTTTTACAATCGTGTCGTTCACCATAGTGCGCAGCGGCCGTTTTGTGCCGTCTTTTTTAATGAGCCACATTTCTGACGGCGGCGCGTCTACGGCAGCGCCAATTCCTTTTGGTGAAAATACGCATCCGTCGCTGTTGCCTGTTTGTACGATCGCGCGTACGCCATCCGGCACGTTTGCAAGCACTTCCGTATATACTCCCGGTGATCCGCGGAACTCGCCTGCGCCTTCATAATCCGGCAGAAATTCATAGCGCAGGTTCATATAAGGCACGTTAAGTTCGAAATTTTCCATATTCGGACGCATGAAGTTTCCGTCAGCGCCTGCAAACGCAACTCCGTTCCAGCCGTCGTATCCTTTTACCGCGCCGGCGCCGGCATCACTGGCAAACGTTTCCGAAAAGTATTGTAACGCCCGCCCGCTTCTCGGGTCGATCACACGGGGATCCATGCCTACGTTAATCGGGCACAGATGACGTGTCCACGCGCCCATCGCCCTGTCAGGGACCGCTTTAGCCATGGCAAACATAACCGCTTCCCAGATCTGGGCGCCGACGGTAATCTGTCCGCCCCCTACCGTCGCCGGATAAATCGGGTCCGCGCAGGTACCCGGTTTTGTAATTACCGTCATCGCACTGGTGCTGCCATAGTTTTTTGGAACGGACGGATCTACCGTAATAAACACGGCCGAGATCGAATGACAGACCGTCATCGCAAGCGCACAGTTGATGAAAGAACCCTGAGGATCGCTGTCCGATAAGTCGATCGTCAAATCTTCGCCTTTGATCGTCACTTTTGCACGGACATAAATCGGTTTGTCCGTAACGCCGTCCCAGTCGGCTGCCGATTCGCCGTAATACTCGCCGTCCGGCAGTTTTGCAATTTCCGCTTTCATGGAACGGGAACCGGTGTCGATCAGTTCTTCCATACAGTTTAAGACGGTATCGCATCCGTATTTGTCCATTAAAGCAATGATTTTTTCTTCACACTGCGCCAATACGCCGTTGATCAGGTTTGCATCCATATCCACCGATTCCGGATTTCGGACGTTCCGGCAAACGATGCTCCATGCGCCTTTCTGAAGAACGCCCTGGTCGTAAAGTTTAAACGGCGGGATATTCAGGCCTTCCGCAATAATGTCATATGCGCCCGGGCCATATCCTCCCGGCAAATGCCCGCCGGTATCAAACACGTGCGTTTTTGCCTGTAACCATGCCACTAATCTTCCTTTATAAAAACACGGACGCAGGAAGTTCCAGTCCGGCAGATGCCCGCCTTTTACGATATACGCATCGTTGGATATAATGAAATCGCCCGGATGGTAATCCCTGTGAAATACGCTTTCGCAGCCTTTCACCGCTTCTTCCGATACCAGCGTATGTCCGTGCAGGCTGGATGCCGCAACCACAAGATGTCCTTCACCGGTCAGCAGGGTCGCGCCCAGGTCGCGGGCATTCGCTGTTACAAACGACTGTGTGCTATATAAGATTTTTTCAATATTTTCCTTAACCAAAAACTCAAACTTATTCGTAACAACTGCATAAGTTGTAGGATCAAGGTTATACCCGGATTTTTCTGCAATGTTATTCATAATTCTTAACCTCCTGTTAAACAGTTGTGAAGTAGTTACCGATTTCATCAACTTTGGCCGTTGCACCGTCCGGAAGAACGATCGTCGTCAGTTCTTCTTCTATAATACACGGGCCGGTCAATACGTCGTCCGCAAACAGCTTGTTGCCGTCATAAACGTCTACATCGATTCTGCCGCGGCCTGCAAAATACGCATTTCTGATACCTTTCTTTGCGTCTGCAACAGTGCCGTTTTCTCTGACAGATAATTTCCTTGGCTGCGGAGCCGGCAAATGCTCGCGTCCGATCAAATGAATCCGCATAATCTCTGTCGGGAACTCTCTGTCGCAATATCCCAGCGTCGCTTCATGGACAACGTGGAAGTTCTCGACAGTCTTTGCAAGAATTTCCTCATCCACTTTTTCACACGTCGGAACCGCCGCCGTTTTTTCACGGAACTGCCCGAAATAACGCATGTCGATCGATTTTTCTATTATAATGTCTTCCTCCGCAACGCCTTCCAGACGAAGCACTTTTCTTGCCTGCTCTTCCATCTCTGCAAAAAGCGCGTTTAATTTGTCAAAATCTACCAGCCTGGTCTGAGAAATATAAGCGCGCTGATAGTCATGCTGCAGGTCGCAGAACAGCATACCGTATGCGCAATAGGTAGGCGCTACTTTCGGGATAATCAGTTTGGAGAGTCCGATTTCTTTCATGATCTCTACCGCATGTACCGAACAGGCTCCGCCTGCCGCTACCATCGTAAAATCACGCGGGTCATAACCGCGGCGTGCAAAAATAACGTCTGTGGAATTCGCCATATTTGCATTTACAATATTGTAAATAGCCGCCGCACAGTCTTCTACGGTCATTCCCAACGGATCCGCAACTTTTTTGATCGCGTTATAAGAGAGCGTTTTGTCCAGTTTTGATTCCCCGCCCAGGAAAAACTGCGGATCCAGGTATCCCAATACTACGTTTGCATCCGTTACGGTCGGATCTTCCCCTCCGTTTCCATAACATGCCGGGCCAGGATATGCGCCTGCGCTCTGCGGGCCGACGCGAAGACGTCCGTTCTGGTCGATCCATGCGATAGAACCGCCGCCTGCGCCGGCAATCGTAATATCTACTGACGGAAGAGAGAATTTCTTTGCATCGATGTAGCGGGTACCTACGGTATCCACAACGCCGTCATGTACCAGGCCTACGTCAAAACTCGTTCCGCCCATATCTCCGGAAAGCATATTGGCGCTGTCATGCGACAGGCCGAGTTCACGGGCAAAAGACGGGCCGGATGCAGGGCCGGACATCATCATTGTCGCAGGACTTGCTTTAATAATATCGCCGGTAGCCATACCGCCGTTGTTCTGTACGAACAGTAACTGCCCTTTAAAGTCTGCCGCTTCCAGTTCCGCGTTTAAACGGTCAACATAACGTGCGACGGTCGGTCCTACGTAAGCGGTAAAAATAGTTGTGCTCCAGCGTTCCACTTCGCCGATCGCAGGCAATACGGAAGAAGATAACGCCACAAAAACTTCCGGATATTCCTCTTTTATTATTTCTCCGATCCGTTTCTCATGCGTAGGGGCAAGCGGTGAAAACATCAATGTAACCGCGATTGCTTCTACCTTGTGTTTTTTCAGGTAACGCACCTGTTTGCGCACGTCGTCTTCGTCTAATTCCATGTACACGTTGCCCTTACAATCCAGTCTTTCTTTTACTTCCGTCATAAGGTAATTTTCTGTCAGCGGTTTTGGTTCTTCATAACGGAAATCATAAGTATCCCTTGGCATTTCCAGCCAGTCCGCCTTTGCCACCTGCGGAAAAGCCATACGGTGTTTATAGCCGTAGTTTGCAATAGTTCCAACTTTGGCTCCTTTTCTCTCCGCCACAACATTCGTGGCAATCGTTGTACCGTTCGTAATCAGAGAAGTTTTTGCCAGTAATTCTTTCAACGTAAACTTTTCAATGGAAGCAAGCTTTTTGATACAGTTGATCATACCCATAGCCGGGTCGCTTGGTACGCTGTGTGTCTTTGTTATCACAGCTTCGCCGTTTTCTTTCAGCAGAACGCCGTCCGTCATTGTTCCGCCGCCGTCGATTGCGATTCTATAAGCCATAATGTTTTCTCCTTTCATAATAAAACATGGTTTTCTAAATATGTAAAATAATGATTATAACTCCGCTCCAAAGTAGCGGGCCGACTCCATCCCCAAACCGTTTGTATCCGGAAATTCGTTAATAACAATAGTCAGGCCGTGGGATTTTTTGCATGGCATAAATACTGTTTCTTTCATAGGGCCATGCTGCATTTTTGTCATAGGCGTAAGCCCTGCTTCGATCAGACGCTTTTCGGCCTCCTCAATATCGGATACTTTCCAGCATACGGCCGTCAATCCTTCGCCGAACTGTTCTAAAATCTTTGTCGTCCCGATTTTGTCGTCCGGCCTTTGCGGACTCACAAATTCCAGCCCCAGATGCTTTGGCGTCGTCACCTTAATTCCAACGTCCGGATCATCAAACGGGCCGTAAAATTCCGCGCCGAATAAATCCTGAAAATCTGCAATTGCCTGATCTATATCATAAACGGCAACTCCTACTCTGTTTAGGCTTTCAAATAACATGCTGTTTCCTCCTGATTCCTGTACCATATATTATATTGGATGTCCGAAATGCCTGCAATTCTCAATTCCCAGTCCGTCCGTGTGCGGGTATTCATTGATGACGACCGTCAGGCCGTGCGTTTTCTTACAAGGGGCAAATACGACTTCTTTCATTGCGCAGCGGGACAACTTCATAATCGGAACCAGTCCTTTGTTTACCAGATGCTTCTCAGCCGCTTCGATGTCAGACACTTTCCAGCATACGGCCGTCACACATTCCCCTTTCGTTTTTAAAATCTCTGTAATGCCGATCTTATCGTCCGGCCGCCGCGGACTTACAAATTCCAGTCCCAGCCGCCGCGGAAGCGCAACGTCGATTCCCACTTCGTCGTCTTCAAACGGGCCGTAATATGCGCCGTCCATCATTTCCGCATAATCGGCCATCGCTTCTTCTATGTTCAAAACTGCAATACCTATCCTGTCCAATTTTTCAAATAACATATTTTTCTCCTTGCCGTTTCAGAACCTGCTTCGGTTAAATAACCCCCGCTTCTTTTAACTGTTGGATTTCAGCCTGGCTCTTGCCTAACAATCCGCCAAAAATTTCTTCGTTGAAAAATCCGTTGCCCGTCATTCCCCATTCCTGTTTGCCAGGCGTCCCTAACAGTTTTGGAACTACTCCGAGATTTCCTCGAATCGTATTTCCATGTCCGTCAGGAAGGTCGTTTAACATTTCACGGGCCGCCGTATGCGGATGCTTTGCCACTTCCAGCAAATCCAGAACCGGCGCTGCCGGTATACCCTTTTCCAGAAGTATCTGTTCCACCTCTTCACGCGTATGCTCTTTTATCCATGCCGCCGTAACGGCGTCGATCTCTTCGCGATTTTTCATCCTCTCTTTTAAATGCCAGCCTTTTTCCGCGATATCGCTTCTTCCGGCTAGTTCCATGATCGTATTGCACTGTTTATCCGTCTGGCAAAGCAGGTATACGCTCTTTCCCTCCCTGGTTTTAAAATTGCCGACCGGAACGGCGAATTCATACGGATTTCCCGGGCCTTTTGCCTTTTGTTTAAATAGGCTTGTCGCCATATCATTTTGTAAAAACGACATACAACAATCGTACATGGCCACGTCGACCATCTGTCCTTCCCCTGTCAGCGTATCTCTGGCATGGAGGGCTGCCAGAATACCATACGCCGCATACATGCCGGAGGCAACGTCGGCTAAAGCTCCTACGACGGGAATCGGATCGCGGTCCGGGAATCCGTTGATACTCATAATACCGGTCATGGCCTGGACGATCGGATCATATGCCGGCCTGTCGCGTAACGGTCCCGACTGCCCGAATCCTGACACCACGCAATAAACGACTTTCGGGTTTCTTTTGTGGACTACTTCATAAGACAATCCCAGTCTGTCCATTGTGCCCGGCGAAAAATTGGAAACGACAACATCCACTTTATCAATCAGTTCCAATACCAGTTTGCGTCCTTCTTCTGTTTTTAAATTAATGGAAACGCCCTTTTTATTTGCAAAAACAGATCCGTTAATCATTTTTTGAAGTTCCGGCGGCAGGGAACCGAATACTTTCGCCGCATATCCGCCGCCCGGAGGATCCACGTTAATCACTTCGGCTCCCTGGGCCGCCAGCATCTGCGTACAAAACGGCCCCGCTAACGCCACCGTCAGATCCAACACTTTAATATTTTCTAACGCTTTCATTGATTTGGTTTTCTCCTTTCTTTTTGATTGCAATCCTGCTGTATAATATTAAGCAAGATCCGTACCTGCACCCAAAAAAGAATGAAAAAAATTTTTATCCGGAGTATTATGTCCGTTTTATGCCGGATTTCGGCGCAAGACGGACATAAATCCGGCTCAGCCAAAACTGTTCCTTATATTGCCGCAAATTATTTTTTATCCATGCTCAAATTTTGCGCAATCTGATCGTTTATAGTACCGGAAACAACAAATATTCAAAAGCCACCGCTAAAAAAATGACAGTTTCCCGTATTTTTCACTGGCTGTCGCGCCGGTAACCTGATACAATAGAATAAAATTTCATAAATAAAGGAGCCTGTATGAATACAGAACAATTAAAATATTTTATCGCCGTTGCCAAACACCTGAATTTTACAAACGCCGCAAAAGATTTCTATATAACGCAGCCTGCTATCAGCCACCAGATTTCAGAACTGGAAATGGAATTAAATACGAAACTGTTTCAGCGCAGCACAAGAAACGTATCGCTGACAAAAAGCGGGGAACTGTTTCTGGAAGATGCGAAACGAATCCTCTCTCTGCAAGATTCCACAAAAGAACGCATCAAACTGATTGATTCCTCCGAAGAAATGGAACTGAATATTGCCTACCTGTTAAGCCCCTGCAAGATTTTTTTACCGGAGCTGGTTCATCATTTCCATCAGAAATACCCGCAGGTAAACGTCCGTTTAACGCGTCTGGATGCACAGGGGATCATTGATTCTCTTTTACAGGAGGGGTGTGATATTTACTTTTCTTTGACACAGGATTTAAAAATGAACCGGAATTATTCCTGTAAACAGATTTTTCAGGATTCCTTTTGTTTGATTTGCAGAAATGACCATCCATGTCTGGATGACACAACTATTGACTATGATAAAATTGCATCGGAGCCTTTCTTAATGTATACGCCGAAGAATGCCCCTCTTATGGAAAAACAGGTGATTCAGATTTGCCACGAACTGCGCTTTTCCCCTCGTGTGACACAATACCTTCCATCCATAGAAGATATTTTGTTTTCCGTGGAGTGCGGACTTGGCATCACCATACTTCCATATAAGACCAAAGACTGCATCGTCAATTCCCTGGCTTATATTCCGCTTCCGAATTCACTCAAGCTTACCAGCATCGGCGTCGCCTGGAAACCCAATAACGGCAACCAGGCTATATCCTGGCTGTTAAACATACTGAATCAGATGCATGTAAAACAGCGTTATTTGTTTTAATTCTATATTTTAATACAATTACTCTGTTATCATATGGTATCCGTACCGTTCAAAGTAAAAACCAAGCTTTTCATTGATTTTATTGCGCAGTCCCTGATCCATATCACGGTAATGGTTCGTCTGATAGTCTTTCATGCTGTCCAGATACTCCTGAAAACGCGGTTTTGCCTCTTCAAAACCGCTCAATCCAAGATGTCTGTATATCTGCTTCATATACGGCATCGGGTTTTTTACGAAATCTTCATATTTAATATCAATATAATCCTCTTCCGGCATAGAATACAAATCTTCAAACGCTTTTTTATAAATACGCTCCATCAGATCCAGTATCGTATCTTCGATAAACGCCTCCGACGGCGGTTCGCTTAAAGAAAGCAGGAGCATTTCTTTCAAAAACATATTTTTCGTCGACTGTACGACAACATAGGGATTCCGGTAAATATTGATAAACTTTGCTCCCGGATAACAGCGTTTGAGTTCTTTCATACGGCAGGTGTTTTCCGGGCTTTTTAACATCAGCTGCTTGCCCTTTTCAATATATGTGGCCTTTTTTAAAATATAATCGTACGCTTTGCGCCACTCTTTCTGCTGTTTCTCTCCCTGCTCGTCTATAAAAGCGGTTTCTATAAATTTAATCCCTTTTCCTCTGTCCGGAAATACCAGCATATGGCTGATCGCCTGAGTGGAAATCGTTGCCTGTGCAAATACTTCTTCCATCGGCAGATCCATTTTATAATCCAGATTGTCCATCGGGCGCGCGTCTTTTAACAGTATTTTTTCTATTTTTCCAAGCAGCGGTTTCATCATAATGCAATTATTGAACGAAACGGTTTTGATCGGGTCAAACCAGGCAAACTGCTCGTCCTTACTTAACAGGTTCTGTAAAAAAGTCGTCCCGGTCCGCCAGTGTCCTACGACATACAGCGGATCCTTTTTTATTTTTGTACGTTTGATCGGAATATCAAAAATCAGCTTTTCCATTCCTGCCGGAATAGAAAGAAAAAACGTCACAAGCGTGATAAACGCCGCCTGTCCTTTTTTATCTTTACTCACGGCATTTTCTTTCAAAAGCCGCAGCCAGTTATCAAAACGGCATCCCAACATATTATGCGATAAATTAATTTTTGCACTTTCCATAATTTACTACCCGTTTAACGTTCCCTTTCTCCTAAACGTTCCCTTTGTCCTGCTCTGCCTGTGGCAGTTTTCCCCCGTATATTACGGCTCTCCGGCGGCCTGATCGGCTTTTTTACTGCTCTGGTTTTTGCGGCTTTTTCATCGTCCGGACGCTGATCCCGTTGACTTCCACCTGTCCGTCCACCGGTATGACAAGGCACTGCCTGCCGTTAATTTCCATCGTTTCTACCAAGTCTGCCCGATCCGGCGCCACTTTAATCACGATTTCCGGCGTTTCAATCTGAAATTTCTTCGTATCTGCAATGTTATTTAACAAAAGTTCCGTCTTTTCTCCAAAGCGGTCGTCATACACTTCTTCAAAAAATTCCACGTCTTCCTGTTCGATTCCGCTGTCGGACAGCAAACGGCTGACGTCTTTTTTATCCAGCCTGACTGGATCCGGATTTTCCTTATTTTCTTCCGCAATTTCGGTAATATTCTCATGCAGCGTCCGCATAGTTTCATAATCCCCGTTTTCCCCAATCGCAGCGGACAATACGTCCTGAAAGGTTTCTTTCTGCGTCGCCGGAGAAAGCGGTATTTCGCTGCCCAGCAAATGTTCTACCATCCCATCCTGGGAAAGTTCCGGATTTTTCGCAAAATAAAGCACCTTATGGATATCGCTTCCCCTGTCTTCAAACGCCGGAAACAAAAAACCGTTCGCCGGCGGCTCTACCACCCAGTCCCGAATCCGCTCTTCGATCCTGTTTGTTTCCGCATTATAGGACAATCCGGGCTTTGACATTTTCACCGGACAGATGGAACAGAGAAGATATTCGTATACTTCTTCCGAAGCGTCGAACATTTCCGTTCCGTCCAAAGCCTTTCCCGGGACATCATAAGCCGCATGAATCAAAATAATATAATAATTTTCTCCATATTCATAACTTTCTATTACTTTATCAAAAAACCGCCCTGTCAGCTCTTCCTCTTCCAGCCTGGAATTTCGCAGTTTCAGCAAAAATTCCTGCGTACCGCCTTCCGCTTCCTGATCCAGCGGAAACTCCATCGTCACCAGATGCTTTCCGACCGTACCGCCTAACGTATGTTTTAAAATGTCAAAATATTTAAATTCTTCTTCCTCCGGCAATGAGAGAAACGCATCTTTCGTCACTGTCAGCTTTTCTTTCTCATGGCTGACATAACAGCCGCAGATTTTTGTAATCGCACAATTTGCCGGAGTAAACTGCTTTTTAATTTCTGCAATTTCTTTCTTATTCATAAAACGGGAATCCTTTCCGGGCATCTTATGGGAAAATATGCCTTTCGTACTTCTTAAAGTATAATACATTTTCTCCCGATATGCTATCAAAATTTATTAGCTGTGGTTCGGCCTTGTTTATACGTGATAGTTCTGTTTTCCGGAATAGCGAAAATAAGGGATAAAAAAATATTATCTTTACCTGGTGTTTGCCTGCAGATTTCTAGGTTATGCTGCCAGAGAGGGAAACATTGGAAGAATTTTCAAGTAGCCCTTATCTCCGGGGAAATGGGCGAAATGGATTTCCCCGGGTTCACTGTCTGAGATTTCCCCCGGGATTTGGGATGAGCCGTGGCGGGACACGTTTTTTTCTGTCGGTTCCCGTGCAAAAGGTATCATAATAAGATAAACCCGGAAGATTGCACAAAAAATGGGGGGGATTGCCTTTGTGCAGGAAAATGAGATTTTCTTATCGTCCTGTGAAAAGACAGCAATTTCGGGACAGGGATGTCCCGAAAAGCCCTTGCTGAGCAGGGATTAGCGAATCAAGGGCGGTTGCGTGTATCATAATAAATTTTTCAGGACGGTTAGAAAATCCATTTGACGAAACAGGCAAGACAAAATATTTTGTGCAATCGGCCCGGGCGAATCTATACAATAACCTTTTGCCGGAAACCGGACAGAAGAAACGGCATTGTCCCGCTTTCGGCGCTCATTTTTCTGACGGAAAATCGAGTTTGAACTGGGGAATCAAATCACGTCCGCTCATCCCGGAGTTAGAGATACTAAAAATTCTGGAACCGGTTTCCCGGCCCTGGCAGCATAGCCGGAAGTCTGTGGAAAAATAAGCAGATAATATTTTTTTATCCCTTATTATGAAAATTTTCTGAATCAGGAATATCGCACATAAAACAAGGCTCAACCGCACCCTCTACCGAAGAGCCGCTTTCATCTTCTTCACATACGCCCCTATATATCCCGGCGCATCCGTCCCATATTTTTCCAGCAGTTTTACGATCGCCGATCCGACGATTGCCCCGTCGGAAACGTCCGCCATTTTCTTTGCCTGTTCCGGCGTGGAAATGCCAAATCCGACCGCGCACGGAAGATCCGTATTCCGGCGTACCACTTCCACGATAGAAATCAGGTCCGTTTTGATTTGATTTCTGGTCCCTGTCACTCCAAGACTGGATACCAGATACAAAAACCCTTCCGCCTCTTTCGCGATCTTCGCAATCCGCTGCTCCGAAGTCGGAGCAATCATGGAAATCAGATCTATACCGTTTTCATGGCAAAGCGGCAGAAAATCTCCCTTTTCTTCAAAAGGCAGATCCGGCAGGATCAAACCGTCAATCCCGATTTTTTTACAGGTAGAAATAAATCTCCCGGCGCCGTAAGAAAAAACCACATTCGCATACGTCATAAATACGATCGGCACCGTAACGTCACGTCGCAGTTCCTGTACAAAATCAAATATTTTATCTGTGGTTACACCGCCGGTCAACGCTCTTAAATTCGCTCCCTGAATGACGGGTCCCTCCGCAGTCGGATCAGAAAATGGGATTCCGAGTTCAATCAGGTCAGCGCCGTTTTGTACCGCTGCACGAATAGACGCCGCAGTCGTATCCAGATCCGGATCGCCGCAAGTAAGAAACGCAATAAATGCTTTTCCGTTTTTAAAAGCTGCTTTTATGTTACTCATAAATTTCTTCCCCCCTGTATCTTGCAATTGCGGCACAGTCTTTATCCCCTCTTCCGGATATTGTAATGACAATGCTCTGTTCTTTTTTCATTTCTGGAGCAATTTTCCTCGCATAAGCGACGGCGTGCGCCGATTCAATAGCCGGAATAATGCCTTCCGTTTTCGACATATATTCAAAAGCACAAACGGCTTCTTCGTCGGTCACCGGAACATATTCCGCTCTTCCGATATCGTGCAGATATGCGTGTTCCGGTCCAATTCCCGGATAATCCAGTCCTGCCGAGATAGAATATACCGGAGCGATCTGCCCGTATTCGTCCTGGCAGAAATAGGATTTCATACCGTGGAAAATTCCCAGCCTGCCGGTATTTATCGTGGCCGCTGTTTCAAATGTATCTATTCCCCTGCCTGCGGCTTCACAGCCAATGAGCCGGACTCTCTCTTCCTCAATAAAATGATAAAAGCTGCCGATTGCATTAGAGCCGCCGCCGACACAGGCGATCACGGCGTCCGGCAGTTTCTTTTCTTTTTCCAATATCTGTTCTTTGATCTCTTTGGAAATAACAGCCTGGAAATCCCGGACAATAACCGGAAACGGATGCGGTCCCATCACGGAACCCAAACAATAATGCGTATCGGCGATTCGTCCGGTCCATTCACGCAACGCCTCCGACACCGCGTCTTTTAATGTCGCTGTTCCGGTTTTGACAGGAACGACCGTGGCTCCGAGCAGTTTCATGCGATAAACGTTGAGCGCCTGCCGAACCGTATCTTCTTCCCCCATAAATACCACACATTCCATTCCCATGAGGGCTGCCGCCGTTGCAGTCGCCACTCCGTGCTGGCCTGCTCCCGTTTCCGCAATCAGACGTGTTTTCCCCATTTTTTTTGCCAACAGTGCCTGACCCAGCACGTTGTTAATCTTATGCGCGCCCGTATGGTTCAGATCTTCCCGTTTCAGATAAATTTTCGCACCGCCTAAATCGTTTGTCATTTTCTCCGCGAAATACAGCCGGGACGGCCTGCCTGCATATTCGTTCAGCAATCGGGTGAGCTGTCTGTTAAATTCCGGATCGTTTTTATAGTAATTGTATGCTTTTTCTAATTCTGTAACGGCATTCATCAGCGTTTCCGGAATATACTGTCCGCCATGAATACCGAATCTTCCGTTCGGATTTGTCATTTTACATTTCCTTTCCCTTACTTTTTATTTCCAATATTTTTCTTTTTTGTTTCCGTTTTGATTATTCCGGCTGATTCCTTACCGCTTCCACAAATGCATGCATTTTCTCTTTATCTTTATATCCTCTCGTTTCCACACCGCTGCTGACGTCCACGGCATAAGGATGCAGTATTTCCAGGGCTCTTTTAACATTATCAGAATCCAGTCCTCCGGCCAGAAAATAGTTCCGTTTCATTTTTTTTGCCAATTCCCAGCAAAAAGCCGTCCCTGTGCCGCCGTTTCCGGAATCCAGCAGGACATAATCTGCCGAAGAGCGGTTTGCTGCAAGAACGTCCTGTTCCGTATCAATCCGAAACGCCTGGACGATCGGCTTTTGGCTCAATGCTTTCAGCCGGATAACGTACTCTTCCCCCTCGTTCCCGTGAAGCTGGGCAATGTCGATGACATGCGTTTCCAACAATTGCGCCACTTTTCGACATTCCTCATTTACAAATACTCCGACCACCCTGATTCGTGGATCCAGATATCTTTTTAACCCGGCGGCCTGTTCCGGGGACACATATCGTTTGCTTCCCGGTACAAATACAAAACCGATATATTCCGGAAGCAGTTGGTTCGCCGCTTCCATATCACACGGGCGGGAAAGTCCGCACAACTTTATTTTTGTCATAATTCCTCACGCAATTCCGACAGTTTCGCTTTTTTGTCTTCCGCCCTCATTAGTGTTTCACCGACAAGCACCGCGTCCGCACCGATGTGAATCAGCCTTTTCACGTCTTTGGCATCCCTTACCCCGCTTTCCGATACGAACAATACGTCCGATGGAATCTGCTTGCAAAGCCTGCTGCTGTTTTCCGTATCCACGGTGAAATCTTTCAGGTTTCGATTGTTGACGCCTATAATTCTCGCTCCGGCATGCAGCGCCGCTTCCACTTCTTTTTCATCATGCGCCTCAACGAGGGCGGAAAGCCCAAGCGTATCGCAAATATGGATATATTCTTTCATCTGTTCCGTTTCCAGAATTGCACAGATCAGCAGGATGGCGGATGCGCCGAGCAATTTTGCCTCGTAGATCATGTATTCGTCTACTGTAAAATCTTTGCGCAGGCAAGGCGTCCGCACCGCCGCCGCAATTTCTTCCAAATACCTGTCGCTTCCCAGAAACCACTTCGGCTCCGTCAAAACGGAAATGCAGTCTGCCCCCGCCGCTTCGTATTCCCGCGCAATGTTTAAATACGGAAAATCCGGTGCGATCAGCCCTTTGGACGGGGAAGCCTTTTTACATTCACAGATAAATGCAACTCCCGGCGTTTTTAATGCATTCTCAAACGCAAAATCTGCCGGTGGAACAGTTTTGGAACACCCCGCTTTTCCGTGCATCTCTTTTTGGCTGTCAGCCGCCATCTGCCGAATCTCTTCTAACGGCAATTTCTTTTTTGCTTCCCTGACGCGTTCTTTTGCATATTCGGCAAGCTGATCCAGAATTGTCATACATACCCCTCCTGTTGATTACTGGTACTGATAAACCGATTCCATATTGTCATACCGATTCCTCCTGCCGATTGCTGATCTCGATAAACCGTTCCAGAGTCCGGAGCGCTTCCCCGGAATCTATAATTTGTGCGGCAAGCGCCACGCCGTCTTTCATTGTTTCTGCTTTGCCGCCGATATAAAGCGACGCTCCCGCGTTCAAAAGTACCGCGTTTCTTCTGTGTCCCGGCTCACCGGACAGCACAGCCCGGGTGATTTCGGCATTTTCCTGCGGTGTGCCGCCGGACAGATCTTCTTTTTGACAGCGTGTAAACCCAAACTCTTCCGGAGTGATCTCATACGACTGGTACATCCTTTCCTGAAATTCACAGACGGCAGTCGGCGCCGTCAGGGAAATCTCATCCAGCTTTTCCGTTCCGTACACTACCATGCCCCGTTTAACGCCGAGATTCATCAGTACCTGCGCCAACGGTTCCACAAGGTAATCATCATAGACGCCGAGCAACTGCATTTTCGGGTTTCCGGGATTCGTCAGCGGCCCTAAAATATTGAAAACGGTACGGAATCCCAGTTCCTTACGGATCTCCCCTACGTATTTCATGGATGAATGATACTTTTGTGCAAAGAAAAAACACATTCCGGCTTCTTTTAATAACTCCCGGCACTTCTGCGGGCTCTGCATAATATTCGCTCCTAACGCTTCCAGGCAGTCCGCCGTCCCGCATTTGGAAGAGGCCGCGCGGTTTCCGTGTTTCGCCACTTTAAGCCCGCCTGCCGCAGCCACAAATGCCGACGTTGTCGAAATGTTAAAACTCCCGGCGTTATCTCCGCCGGTGCCGACAATTTCAAAAATGTCCATGCCTGTTTCCACTTTTTCAGCGTGCGCCCGCATAGCGGCCGCACATCCGGCAATTTCATCAATCGTTTCCGCTTTTGCGCTTTTTGTGGAAAGCGCCGCCAGAAAAGCAGCGTTTTGCGTCGGCGTTGTTTCGCCGCTCATGATTTCATTCATTACGGTATATGCCTCGTCGTAGGTGAGATCCTCTTTATTAACAATTTTTACGATTGCTTCTTTAATCATGTCCTGCCCCTTTTCTTTATTCTGTTCTGCTTTCTTATTCTGTTTATTGTCTTTATAAACTCACAAAATTTTTTAATATCGTTTTCCCATCCGGCGTTAGTATGGACTCCGGATGGAACTGGACGCCGTAAATCGGATATTCCCTATGCTGTACCGCCATGACCTCTCCGTCTGCCGTTTTTGCCGTAACTTTCAGGCAGTCCGGAACCGTCGCCGCATCCGCCGCCAGCGAATGATAACGGGCTACCGGAGCTTTTGGCGGGCATCCGGCAAACAGCGGGCAGTCTTGTTCAAATACCGCTTCCGACTGTTTTCCGTGCATCAGCCTGTTTGCGTATGTGATAACCGCCCCGTATGCCGCGCAGACCGCCTGGTGCCCGAGGCAGACGCCAAGAAGCGGAATTTCTTTCCCCAGTGTTTTTGCCGTTTTCATAATAACGCCTGCCTCCTGCGGCCTGCCCGGCCCCGGCGAGAGGATGATCCGGTCCGGACTCAGCATCCGTATTTCTTCTACCGTCATTTCATCGTTGCGGATTACCCTGATATCCGGTTCCGTTTCGCCAATCATTTGATACAGGTTGTAAGAAAAACTGTCGTAGTTATCAATCAATAAAATCATTCGTCCTCCTCCTCTGCCTGCTCTAATGCATTTACTACCGCTTTCGCCTTATTGATACACTCTTCAAATTCTTTTTCCGGAACGGAATCCGCTACGATCCCGGCGCCGCTGCGGACAAATACTTTTCCGTTTTTCTTATAGGCAATGCGGATTGCAATACACATATCCATATTGCCTGTAAAATCAATATATCCGACCGCGCCGCCGTAAATCCCTCTTTTGTTGTTTTCCAGTTCCCCGATCAACTGGCACGCTCTGATTTTCGGCGCACCCGACAGGGTGCCCGCCGGCAGCACCGCGCTGACCGCATCTAATGCGTCAAATTCCTCCCGGATCTCTCCCCGAACTGTGGAGCCGATGTGCATGACGTGGGAATACCGTTCGACCGAATGTAATTTCTCTACTGTCACGCTTCCGAATCTGCTGATCTTCCCGAGATCGTTCCGGCCAAGGTCGACGAGCATATTATGTTCCGCCAATTCTTTTTCATCAGACAGCAAATCCGCTTCCTGTTCCCGGTCTTCCTGTTCCGTTTTCCCGCGCGGCCTGGTCCCCGCCAGCGGAAACGTGTGCAGCACACCGTTTTCCAGTTTTACTAACGTTTCCGGCGACGCGCCCGCGACTTCCACATCCGTCCCGGAAAAATAAAACATATACGGCGACGGGTTCATCGTCCTTAACATCCGGTACGTATGAAACAGGCTGCCTTCAAACTCTGCGCTCAGACGGTTGGAAAGCACAATCTGGAAAATATCTCCCTCCCGGATATAGTGTTTGGCATTCTCTACCATTTCACAATACGTTTCTTTCCCAAACAACGGCGTTACTTCGGAAAGCAGCCGCCCAGCCGGCTCTTTTTTCTTTTCTCCGTTTTTTAACAGTTCGCAAAGCTGCTTTAACTCGATCACCGCTTTGTGATAACCGGTTTCCGGATCTTCCAGTTTCATATTGGCAATCAGTATAATCTTCTGCCGGTAATTATCAAACGCGATCACTTTATCAAAAAGCATCAGGTCTACATCTTTAAATGCTTCACAATCTTGCACTTTCGTTCGGACCGACGGTTCGCTGTACCCCAGATAATCATAGGAAAAATAACCGACCAGTCCGCCCGTAAAAGACGGAAGATAGTCAAAGCGCGGACTTTTGTAATCCGCCAGGATTTGATTTAAAAATCCGGACGGATTGCCGGTTTGAAATTTCAGATTTCCGGCTTTCATCTCGCCATCGATACAGGTAATCTCCATTTTTGGGTCGAATCCCAGAAACGTATAACGTCCCCACTTTTCTTTTTCTGCCACAGATTCCAGCATATAGCAGTGCGTGGATACATTTTTTAAAATTTTCATCGCCTCGATCGGCGTGCAGAAATCCGAAAGGATCTCGCAGCTTACCGGCAGTACTTTGTATTGCCCGGCAGCGGCGATTTCCCGGATTTTGTCTAACGTCGGTAAAAATTTCATACTATAATCCCCCTTTTGACATCTAAATCCATGAAAGAACAAAGTGGGCAAGCCCACTTCAACTCCCCTGCCCCCTCAACCTTGAGGGGATTGCACACTTTGCTGCGCCGAGTGCGGTCGCTTTAGCGACATCTTCCTTTCGCACGAATGCGCATAATTATTTTTATCTTATAGGGAAGACACTTTCACGCCTTAGCGTGACAAGGTCTTTCCTATAAAATAAAAACGCCCCTGACAAAAATCTCTTTTTGTCAAGGACGAATACAGGCATAGACTCTATCCGCGGTGCCACCTCGAATTCATGGGAAAACTCCCATGCGCTTAAGCAGGATACCAACATATCCCCGGCAACTGACGTATGCCCGACGTCGCAGAATACTCAGCATTTATATTATTATGCTTTTGACTGCGCCCTCAGCGGTCCATTTGACGATCTGTTTCTTACCCGGCTCTCAGCTCCCCGGGTTCTCTGTAAAGGCATGTTTCGCCGTTATCTCCGCTTCAACGGTTTGAGTAATTATTAAATTTTTGATATGGCTACTATAACGCAAACGGCCGGCCGTGTCAAGAAAAATTTTTCTCCCCTACTGCACGGACATCGTGGAATACCCCATAAGCGCGGCATCTACTTCTTTTGCCGCTTCGCGTCCTTCGCGGATTGCCCATACGACAAGCGACTGGCCGCGTCTGGTATCCCCGGCCGCATACACGTTTTTCACGTTTGTGGCATAGCTGTTTTCTCTGGAAGCGATATTGCTCCGCTCGTTTAATTTCACGCCAAACGCGTCCGCCACATATTTTTCAGTTCCGAGGAATCCGGCTGCAATCAGCACGAGGTCAGCGTCCAGCTTCTTTTCACTGCCGGCAATTTCTTTCATGACTGTCCGACCGGTCGCCTCGTCTTTTTCCGGCTGCAGCAATACCGTGAGCACCGCGCTTATATTTCCTTTTTTATCTTTGATAAATTCTTTCACCGTTGTCTGGAAAACACGCGGGTCGCGCCCGTAAACGGTGATCGCTTCCTGCTGGCCGTAATCCGTCTTTAAGACTTTCGGCCATTCCGGCCACGGATTATCTTCCGCCCTCTGTTCAGGGGCTTTCGGCATCATTTCGATCTGCACGACGCTGACCGCGCCATGCCGAATACTCGTGCCGACACAATCGTTTCCGGTATCCCCGCCCCCGATAATTACGACTTTTTTCCCTTTGGCGGAAATATAATTCCCGTCTTTCAAATCGGAATCCAGCAGGCTTTTCGTCGTCGCTTTCAAAAAATCCACCGCAAAATAAATGCCTTTGGCGTCCCTGCCCGGCGCTTTGATATCCCGCGGATTTTTTGCGCCGCATGCCAGAATCACCTTGTCAAACTCTTTGAGCAGTTTTGCCGGCTTGATATCTTTTCCGACATCCACCGACGTTTCAAATACGACGCCCTCTTCTTCCATAATGGAAATCCTGCGTTCAATGATATGCTTTTCCAGTTTCATATTCGGAATCCCGTACATTAACAGGCCGCCGACGCGGTCGTCTTTTTCAAATACCGTTACCTGATGCCCCCGCTTGTTGAGCTGATCCGCCGCCGTCAGGCCGGCCGGGCCAGAACCGATCACCGCTACTCTTTTTCCGCTTCTGACACGCGGCGGTTTCGCAGCGGCAAAACCATGCGCATACGCGTATTCCACGATTCCGTATTCGTTTTCCCGCACAGATACCGGGTCGTCGTGCAGCCCGCACGTGCAGGCCGCTTCGCACAACGCCGGGCATACCCGCGACGTAAATTCCGGGAAATTGTTTGTCTTATGCAGCCGTTCATACGCCTGCTCCCAGTTGCCCGTATAGACAAGGTCGTTCCACTCCGGCACCAGATTGTGCAGCGGACATCCGCTGGTCATTCCCATAATCGTCATACCGGATTGGCAAAACGGCACGCCGCACTCCATACACCTGGCGCCCTGCTGCCTTTGCTTTTCCTCCGGAAGCGGCACATGGAATTCGTTAAAACCGGAAATTCTTTCTTTCGGCGGAACCGCCGCATAATTTTCTCTTTCATACTCCATAAATCCTGTTGGTTTTCCCATGATACTTACCTCCTAATTCGAATTCCGGTTCGCATAAAACGCTTCGATCTGAGCCTGCTCCGCGTTCAGTCCCTTTTCTTCCATCTGTACGATCTTCATCATCATCCGGTTGTAATCATATGGGATGACTTTTTTGAATTTCGGAAGATACTCGCTGAAATTGTCCAGAATCTTCTTCCCTTTCTCGGAATTCGTTAGCGCCACATGCTCTTTGATGATTTCTTTTAATTCCTGCACGTCATATTTGGAAACAATCTCTTCCGTAAACACCATTTCCTTGTTGGTGCGCATGTACAAAGAGCTGTCTTCATCCAGCACGTAGGCAATGCCGCCGCTCATTCCGGCCGCAAAGTTTTTGCCGGTTTTTCCTAAAATCACGGCTCTGCCGCCAGTCATATATTCACAGCCATGGTCGCCGACGCCTTCGGCTACCGCGATCGCGCCGGAATTACGCACGCAGAAACGCTCTCCGGCAACGCCGTTAATAAACGCCTTACCGCTCGTCGCCCCGTAAAGAGCCACGTTCCCGACAATAATGTTTTCCTCTTTTTTATATTTTACCCCGGCCGGCGGATACACTACCAGTTTGCCCCCGGATAATCCTTTTCCAAAATAATCGTTGCTGTCGCCGATCAGTTCGAGCGTCAGGCCTTTCGGTATAAACGCGCCGAAACTCTGTCCGCCCGCTCCCGTACATTTGACAAGGAACGTGTCTTCTTCGAGTCCGTCTTCATAACGTTTCGTAATTTCGGAACCAAATATCGTTCCAAAAGAACGGTCGGTATTTGTCACTTCCACGTCGATGCTGCGTTTCTGCTTCTTTTCCAGCGCCGGGCCTAACTGTTTCATCAACACGGTCATATCTTTTTTCTTTTCCAGTTCAAAATCATAGACCTGCTTCGCGTCGAACGTTACTTTTTCCTGAGGCCCGGCAAACGGATTGTCCAGTATTTTGGACAGGTCGATTTTAGCCGCGCGTTCGGTGAGGCCGGATTTCATTTTCAGCAAGTCGCTGCGCCCCGTCATCTCGTCTAACGTCCGGATTCCCAGTTTTGCCATGTATTCGCGCAGTTCTTCCGCTATAAAACGCATAAAATTAACAACGTATTCCGGTTTTCCGGCGAACCGCTTCCTGAGTTCCGGATTTTGCGTCGCCACGCCGACCGGACAGGTATCGAGGTTGCAGACCCGCATCATCACGCACCCCATCGTTACCAACGGCGCCGTGGCAAAACCAAATTCTTCCGCGCCCAGCAGCGCGGCAATCGCCACGTCACGCCCGCTCATCAGTTTCCCGTCCGTTTCAATGCGAACTTTGTTGCGTAAACCGTTCTGAATCAGCGTCTGATGCGTTTCCGCAAGTCCCAGTTCCCACGGCAGCCCGGCATTGTGTATCGAACTTCGCGGCGCCGCGCCGGTCCCTCCGTCATATCCGGAGATTAAAATTACCTGTGCCCCGGCTTTTGCCACTCCGGCAGCTATCGTTCCCACGCCCGCTTCCGAAACGAGTTTCACGGAAATTCTCGCGTCACGGTTAGCGTTTTTCAGGTCGTAAATCAACTGCTCCAAATCTTCGATCGAATAAATATCATGATGCGGCGGCGGGGAAATCAGCGATACGCCCGGCGTCGAATGTCTGGTTTTTGCAATCCACGGGTATACTTTTCCGCCCGGCAGGTGTCCGCCCTCGCCCGGCTTCGCGCCCTGCGCCATCTTGATCTGTATCTCTTTCGCACTGACTAAATAACGGCTGGTGACGCCGAAACGCCCGGATGCTACCTGTTTGATCGCGGAACAGCGGTTTGGCCGGTTCGGTTCCTGTTTCAAGCGGCTTAAATCTTCGCCGCCTTCTCCCGAATTGGACTTGCCGTTCAGCCGGTTCATCGCAACTGCCAGCGTTTCATGCGCTTCCTGTGAAATCGAACCGTACGACATCGCCCCGGTTTTAAACCGGGTAACGATCGAATCCACGCTTTCCACCTCTTCGATCGGAATCCCTTTCTGCGGATACTTAAACTCCATCAGCCCGCGCAGGTTCATCGCTTTGTGTTCCCCGTCGATTAGGGACGTATACTGTTTAAACAGTTCATAATCGCCGCGTTTTGCAGACTCCTGGAGCAGATGGATCGTCTGCGGGTTGTAAAGATGCTCTTCGGAACCGCTGCGCATCTTATGCCTGCCGATACTGTTTAACGTCAGGTCGGTTTCCAGCCCCAACGGGTCGTACGCTTCGGAATGGAGATAATCGGTCGTTTTGGCGATATCTTCCAACGTAATGCCCCCGATACGGCTGACCGTATCCGTAAAATATTTGTCGATCACGCTTTTATCTATGCCGACCGCCTCAAAAATTTTCGCGCCCTGATAAGACTGGATTGTGGAAATCCCCATTTTTGAAGCAATTTTGACAATCCCGTACAAAACGGCATCGTTATAATCCGCAATCGCCGCATAGTAATCCTTGTCCAGCATATGGTCGTCGATCAGTTGTTTTACCGTATCCTGCGCCAGATACGGATTGATCGCACAGGCGCCGTATCCGAGCAGCGTCGCGAAATGATGGACCTCGCGCGGTTCGCCGCTTTCCAGAATCAGCGCAAGATCCGTACGCTTCTTTGTCCGTACCAGATACTGCTGCAGCGCGGAAACCGCAAGCAGGGACGGAATAGGCACATGGTTTTCATCCACTCCCCGATCCGAAAGGATCAGGATATTCGCGCCGTTCCGGTACGCCCGGTCCGCTTCCACAAACAGCCGGTCGATCGCTTTTTCCAGGCTGGTATTTTTATAATAAATGATCGGAATCTCCACAATCCGGAACCCGTCCACCTGCATATTTTTGATCTTCATCAGGTCGGTATTTGTAAGGATTGGATTTTTCACTTTCAGAACATGGCAATTCTCCGCGGTTTCTTCGAGCAGGTTTCCCTCTTTCCCGATATACGTACTCGTGGACGTCACGATCTTTTCACGGATCGAATCGATCGGCGGATTGGTCACCTGCGCAAAACGCTGTTTAAAATAGTTAAAAATCGGCTGGTGGTCGCCGGCCAGTACCGGAATCGGAGTATCGATTCCCATGGCCGCTACGGCTTCGGCGCCGTTTTTCGCCATATTCAAAATATCTTTCTTCACCGATTCGTACGTATAACCAAACGCTTTCTGCATCCGGCTGCGCTCTTCTTTCGTATATTCCGGCACGCGCTTATTCGGAATCTTCAAATCTTTTAAATGCACGAGCTTGCGGTCCAGCCATTCGCCGTACGGCTGCATTTCCGCATAGCTTTCTTTCAGCTCGTTATCGTCGATCACTTTTCCGTTAACCGTATCCACGAGAAGCATTTTCCCCGGATGCAGACGCTCTTTTACCGTTATTTTCGTGGCGTCGATATCCAGAACTCCGACTTCGGAAGACAAAATCAGATTGTCGTCGTCCGTAATATAATACCGGGACGGACGCAGGCCATTGCGGTCAAGCACCGCCCCCATCACGTCGCCGTCGCTGAACAGGATCGAAGCCGGGCCGTCCCACGGTTCCATCATCGTCGCGTAATACTGGTAAAAATCTCGTTTGTTCTGGCTCATAATATGGTTGTTTTCCCACGGCTCCGGAATCAGTACCATGACTGCCAGCGGTAAATCCATGCCGCTCATCATCAAAAACTCCAGCGTATTATCAAGCATCGCGGAATCGGAACCCTCCCGGTTCACCACCGGCAGAACTTTTAACAGCTCTTTCTTCAAATATTCCGATTCCATCGTTTCTTCCCTCGCCAGCATCTTGTCCGCGTTTCCTTTGATCGTATTGATCTCTCCGTTGTGGACGATAATCCGGTTCGGATGCGCCCGTTCCCAGCTCGGATTCGTATTCGTGGAAAAACGCGAATGTACCGTGGCGATCGCCGATTCGTAATCTTTATCTTGCAGGTCTTTAAAAAACAATCTTAGCTGGTTTACCAGGAACATGCCTTTATAAACGATCGTCCGGCTCGAAAGCGATACCACGTAAGTATCGTCGTTGCTCTGTTCAAATACCCGGCGCGCAATATACAGCCGCCGGTCAAACGCCAGTCCTCTTTCCACATCCTCCGGCCTTTTGATAAACGCCTGCATAATGCACGGCATACAGGCCAGCGCTTTCGGCCCGATTACGGAAGCGTCGATCGGTACTTCCCGCCAGCCTAAAAATTCCATGCCTTCTTTCTCAATGATGACTTCAAACATTTTCTTCGCCTGGTTCCGTTTGAACTCTTCCTGCGGAAAGAAAAACATCCCGACGCCGTAATCTCTCTCTTTACCTAAAAAGATGCCGAGGGGTTTGACTGCTTTCTGGAAGAATTTGTCTGAAATCTGCATCAGAATCCCTACTCCGTCGCCAGTTTTCCCTTCGGCATCTTTGCCTGCTCTGTGTTTTAAATTTTCTACGATCTTTAACGCGTTGACTACCGTTTCATGGGTTTTAATACCCTTAATATTTACCACTGCCCCGATTCCGCAGCTATCGTGCTCGAATTGCGGATCATACAATCCCCGCGGAGCCGCAGCAGCTTCATGACATGAAAATCTCATAACATCTTCCTTTCTATCGTTCACATTCGGTTTTGCATGGAACTACTATAACGCATTTTTCTTCGTTTGTAAACAACTTTTTTCCTTAAATTGTCTGATAATTTGAAAACTAAAGAATTGTTGATATATTTTCAGTTTTTTGCCTAAATTTCTCCGTATTTTAAAAATTCAGTTGCTTTTCAGATTCAGTTCCCGGGCCAGTTCAAAAACCGCCACCTCTTTGGAAGTGACGATTTTGCTCGGTTTATTTTCCTGTTATCCGATAAGCCAACTGTAATCCTTGCGGCAATCAAGGATATATTCCACATATACCGTATCGTCCTGGATTTGGCAAAGGACAAGATACCACTTTTCAATAAACATCTTGTGATATTTATTCGGCGTGATATACAACTCCTCAAAGAACGGGAAACGCTGCGGCATCTGGGAAAGGGAACACATAGCGGTCATAACCTCTTTCTTTTTTGCTGCCGCTGCCTGTTTGTTGACCTGTGCCATAAAGCGGATATGTGTTCCCAACATTCTTTTTGCCCTGTCGGAAACAATAACTTTATATCTCTTGCTGTCTGCCATACTACGCTACACCTCGGCAATGACTTCATCAAGATATGCGTCAAGCTCGTCAAGAGTGCAGCCGCTTCTTCCTGCAATCCTGTCCTCCTCAACGGCAAGCAGCTCCTCACGGAGCTTTAACATTTTTTCCCTGCGGTTGTAAGTTTCGATGTCCATAACAACCAAATCTCCCTCGCCGTTCTTGGTAAGAAAAACCGGCTCTGCGGTCTTTCTGCACATATCGGCAATCTCGTTGTAATTCTGGCGGATTGCTGCGGATGGACGAATATTCATAACGACACCTCCTTGATTCATAACAATAGAAAATTTGCAAAACGAATTTTCTATTGTACGTAGCGGTAGCAGTATTCTGCCCATATTATACCCATTACATACAACAAAGTCAACCACGCCATAGAAAATTTTAACTTCCTGCCATAAAGGAGAAAACATATCCTGACAGAGAAACGCCGTTTTACGGTCAAAGATTTTCACAATTCTAATCGTGTCCGCCGTTCCGGCTGCTTCTCTGTCTGTAAAATGCTGTCTATGTTCCGCTTGATAACATCGTACCCCGCAACCTGTTTCATCTATTTTGTAAAACCTGCTACTTCTTTGCTTTCACCGTATAATAACTGCTCCATGCGCCGTACAGCGGCGTAGTTTTTTTATTTATTTTAACATTTTTGTAAGCGCGCACTCTGACATGATATTTCTTTCCAGCCTGCAGTTTCTTTATCGTCAACGATATCGTTTTGTTTTTTGTGACCTTTTTTGTCACAGTCGTCTTTTTGCCTTTAAAATTCCTGTTCGTGCTGTATTGAATCTGGTAACCGGAAGCCCGTTTATCTTTCTTCCAGCTAACTCTGATCTTCTTGCCTTTCTGCGCTTTTACGACCGGCGTTTTCTGTTTTGCAGGAGATACTTTCACGGTAAATTTCACGGTGGCTGCTTTATATTTTGCCGTTTTCTTTGCCGTAGCCGTAATTACAGCAACTCCGGTACCTTTAATCGTCACCTTCCCCTTACTGTTTACCGTCGCCACTTTTGTATCCGAACTCTTGTAAGTGATCTTTCCGTAGCCTTTTTTCTTATTGATACTCAGATTAAACGCTTTGGCTCCGTATGCTTTTTCATATGTCTTGACTTTAGAACTGATCTGAGCGTTATTTTTCGTCGTCTGGTTGTCTTTTCCTGAGGTCTGATTATCTTTTCCCGGCGTCTGATTTCCAGGCGTCTGGCTGCTCCCCGATGCTTTCTTAATCGTAAAGTACTGCGTTACCGTATCGGTATAAAGCCCTTTCCCGGTAATGATCGCTTTCGCTTTTGTACCTACGTTGGTATTATCTTTGTAGGCAACGGTGTAATCCGTTCCCTCTTTCAGCGCTTTGCCGGTGCTTATGCATACCACTGTGACTTTTGGCTGCTGCGCTTTTCCGTTATAAACGGCGGAATCAACCGTAATATTGTAATAAGAACTGTTTTTTAACGACTGATCACAGAACCGCGGCCCGTAACGCCTTACATAAGTTTCTGCCGCCGATCCGCCTTTGCCATAAACAATCAGATCATGGTTGTCAAAAGAAGAATCAAAAACTTTATTGCCAAACGTAACCACGCTTTCCGGAAGTACGACCGCTGTTAAGCCGAGGCAATTATAAAAGGCCTGGTTTCCGATACTCTTCACACCGGACGGAACCGTCACTGTCTTCAAAGCGCTGCAGCCATAAAATGCCTGTTCCCCGATTTCCGCCACACTGGACGGAATCGTCACTGCTGTGATACCGGTAGTTGTATCATATGATCCGGTCCCGCTGTCATAGACATAGCCGCATCCATAAGCCGCTTTGGCTCCGATGCGTTTCACCCCGTTCGGGATCGTCACCGTTCCCGACCTTTTGCAGCGGATTAACTCCGTTTGTTCGTCATTATACAAACAGCCGTCTACAGAACTGTAATGCTGCTCGCCTGCAAAATAACTAACCGTAAATTCCGCCTGCGTTTCCGCAAAAGCGTCTGTCCCAATACTTACTAACGTGCTTGGAAGCGTTACGCTCTTCAAACTCTGGCAGTCCCAAAAAGCATAATTCCCGATACTCGCCACGCCTTTTGGAATGTTTATGCCGGTCAGGTTATTGCATGCCCGGAACGCTTCATTGCCAATACTGGTCACACTTTCCGGAATCGTCACACCCATTAAGCCAAAGTTGCCATAAAACGCATTATCCTGGATTGTCTGTACTCCATTCGGAACCGTAACACGGCCGATTTGCCCGCAAAAAATCAGTTCTGTCTTCTCTTTGTTATAGAATATGCCGTCCTGCGAACTATAGTTTTGATTTCCCGAGTTAACGCTGATAAACGCTAAACTGTTTCCAAATGCTTTGTCCCCGATACTTGTCACGCTTGACGGAATACTCAGCCTCGACAGGCTTTTGCATCCATAAAATGCCTGATTCCCAATACTTGTCACACCGGACGGGATATTCGCGCTTGCCAAATTCTCACAAAGAAAAAACGCATAATTCCCGATACTGGTGACACTGCCTGGAATCACGACCCCTGACAGTTTCTCACAGCTTGAAAAAGCGCTTGAACCGATACTCGTCGGGCCGTTTGCTATCGTTACGCTTTCTAAACTGTCGCAGTTATTAAACATCCCCTCCGGAATAGCCGTCAGGCTGGACGGAAGACTGACGCTGGTTAACAGCTTACAGCCGGAAAACGCATTTCTGCCGATAGTTTTGACACCCTCCGCAATCGTCAGGCTGCCTGCCATATCGCTGCAGCCATAAAACGCAGAATACCCAATCTTCGTTACGCTTCCCGGAATACTGATACCGGTAATGTTTTCGCATCCGCTGAATGCAGAATTTCCGATACTGGTAACTCCCTGCGGAATATTCACAGTTTCCAGATTATGGCAATCAAGAAACGCCTCGTTTCCGATATCCGTCAAGCCGACTGAAAGCCTGGCCGTTGTCAGGCTGCTGCATTTTTGAAATGCGTTATTGTAAATACTTTTCACACTTCCCGGAATACTGATCTCTGTCAGGCTGCTGCAGTTATAAAACGCTCTCACCTGAATAATCGTTACTCCATCCGGGATATTGATACTCTCCAGATCTTCACAGTTATAAAACGAACTGTTACCAATATAGGTCACTGTGGACGGAAGTTTTACCGATTTCAGGCTTTGGCAGTTATAAAACACACAATCTTCGATACGCGCCACTCCTTCCGGAATCGTCACGCTTTCCAAATTGGTACATCCCTTAAACGCTCCGTTTCCGCTGACTCCTCCTCCAATGCTTGTGACACCGGATGGAATCGTCACACTCGTGATCGTTGTATTGTCTTTGAATGCCGTATTTCCGATACTGGTAACGCCGGATGGGATCGTCACCACTGCGGCCGTTCCGGAATACTTCGTCAGCACTCCGTTCTCAATCGTAAAACCATTCGCGTCAGTCGCTCCGACCGCGTCCAATTCTTCGGTCTTCCCGGTTTCATCCGATTCTTCCGTCAAAATAGCGGTTTCTTCTGTTTGCGGTTTTACCCTCCCCCACTCTGACGGAGCGATCTCCGCAGCCGGTACCGTCAATGCAGGAATTGTCATTGCTGCACTGATTGCCAGCGCCGTCAAACGCTTCCAATGTTTCCTGTTTTTCACTCTGTTCTCCCCCTTTTTTTGTTTTTATCTGCTAATCTGATCTAATATTGTCTGACAAACAGAAAGCTTCAGAAAATAGCCATTTTACCCTGATAGATAAATGGTTATTATCTGAAGCTTTTCCTATCCTGTCATGGCTTGTTATGCCTATTTTACCATAACGCCGTTTTTCTGTAAATCATTTTACGATGATAGTATAAATATTATTTTGCAGAAAAATATTGGAATATCCCATGATTATAATAAAGGTAAACTTTCTATCCGCGAAGCAAATACCGCTCCACTTCTTCCAGCGTATCAAATACCGCAGTACAGCCGTTTTCTATAAGTTCCTCCGCCGTGCCAAATCCGTAACTCACACCGATACACGGCATATGGATCATTGCCGCGCCGGCAGCATCAAAACGTGTATCCCCAATCAACACCGCATCTTCCGGCTGTATAGAAAAACGTTTCAATGCTTCATTCAATACCTGCACTTTTTCTCCGATTTTTCCATCCATGCTCGCGCCGGCAACAACGTCAAAATAATCCGAAATTTCCAGCATTTCCAATATGCTGACGCAAAACTCTTCCGGTTTGGATGAGGCCAGCCCGATTCTGTATCCATGCTCCTTTAAATGCATCAGAATTTCTTTTACATACGGATAAGCCAGACATTCCTGATACCCGGTTTCCTCAAACCGCTCCCGATAAAAACGGATGCCGTCTTTTGCCTGTTCCTCGCTCATGCCGTAATAACGCATGTAAGAATCCAACAAAGGCGGGCCGATAAATACCCGCAGCTTTTCCAGGTCGTTTTCTTCAATCCCCATTTTCCGCAGGGAATATTGCACCGATTTTGTTACCCCTTCTTCCGAATCGATAAGCGTACCGTCCAGATCAAATAAAATTGTTTTCATATTTTCCTCACTTTTCTTTACGAATATCGTATGAAATGATTATCGAAAATACATTACCAGTAGAAATTATAAACCTGCCGACGGCCTCAGTCAACTGCGCGTTTTAATTAAATAATTTCAAATCTTTTTCAACAGTTTCAAAATATACCGTTTTAACTCGATAAACTCAGAAGAAAGCATAAATTCCTGCCCCCGTGGTTTTCTGCTTTTTACCGGAATTTCTGCTGTCAAACGTCCCGGTCTTCCCGCCAGTATGAGAATTCTGTCGGAAAGCAGGATCGCCTCGTCAATATCATGGGTGATAAAGATTGTCGATAAACGGATCTTCTCCATCACATTCAGATACCACTGGTACATTTCATTTTTTGTAATCGCATCCAAAGCGGAAAACGGCTCGTCTAACAGCGCCACTTCGTTCGCAAACATATAAGTACGGAGCAGGGCCGCTCGCTGCCGCATCCCGCCGGATAATTGCGCCGGGTATTTTTTCTGCATCCCCTCAAGTCCGAACGCTTCAAACTCCGGACCGACTTTTTCCCGGGCATCCTTTTTCTTCGTTCTGCGGATGATAAGCGGCAGGGCGACATTATCCTCAATCGTCCGGTAAGGCAGCAGCATATCTTTTTGCAGCATATAGCTGACATGCCCGGCTTTTCCGGTAATATCCTGCCCTTTTAAAAGAACCTGCCCGGAACCTGGTTTCAAAAGTCCGGACAGGATCTGGAACAACGTCGTTTTCCCAACGCCGCTGACCCCCAGCAGCCCTATGATTTCTCCCTCCTGTAAAGACAGCGAAATATCTTCGATAATATTTTCCTGTTCATAACGGTGGGTAATGTTTTTTGCTTCCAATATGGTCTGGCCCTGTTCCAAAATATAACATCCTTTCTTAGGAACTGTTAAAGAGTGCCATGTAAAAAGTTAATTTTTAGCAGTTCCTTATTCGCTCAGATAATCGTTGCTGCATCCATAGCCTGACGGAATTTCTTTCGGAATCAGTTTCTGTTCATATAACCAGCGATAACAGGCATCCCAACGTTTTGCGTCGATGTATCCCCAATACGGCGCGTCCGCCTGATACTGGTCAGCCAGCCATTTCTGACTTTCCAATATCAGTTCTTTGTCCAGTTCCGGCACCTCTTCACAAAGAATTGCCGCCGCGTCTTCCGGGTTTTCCATGGCATATTCATAGCCTTTTTTTACCGCTCCCAGAAACGCTTTTGCCCGTTCCGGGTTCGCTTCCAGATAATCGTTGTTCGCAATCACGACCGGACTGTATTCGTCCATATCCTGGCAGTAATCTTTGAAGAAGAAGAAATTGGTGTCTGTATCGGACAGTTCCGCCCGGATGCCGTCCCATGCATAATAGATCCAGACCGCGTCTACATTTGACTGCAGTCCCGCCACCGCGTCGTCTACCGTAACCGGATCCAATATGACATTATCAAAATTGCCGCCGTCCGCTTCTACGACATACCGCATTAACGCCTGCTCCACGTCGCTTTCCCAAGTCGCATAATGAAATCCCTCCAGATCTTTCGGCGACTGAATATTATTTTCCGCCAACGTAATGATACCGCTCGTATTATGCTGGATAATCGCCGCTACAGCCGTAACCGGCACCGGATTGTCAGAAGCAAACGTATTGGCCAGGGAATCCTGGAAGTCAACGCCAAACTCCGCCTGTCCTACGCCTACCAGTTCGGAACCGTTACCGCTGTTTGCCTGCACAAATTCCACATCGAATCCGGCTTCTTCAAAATACCCCTTATTTTCCGCTACGTATAATCCGGTATGATTGGTATTTGGCGCCCAGTCCAGCGCAAACGTGATTTTTTCCAGTTCCCCGTTTGCCCCGGCCCTTTCCCCGTTCACTCCGGCCTCTTCTCCGCTTGCTTCGGCTTCTTTTCCATTCGCTCCGGTGTTTCCGCTTTCCTGGCCACCACCTGAACACGCTGCCAGCGAAACTGCCATTACACCGCACAACAGCACTGATATTAATTTCTTTTTCATACTTTTCTCTCTTTCTCTGTTCCTTTCTCTTTTTCCTGATACTGCTCCCACGGCATAACCGCTTTTTGCAGTTTTCCCAGTCCCCACATTAACAACAGGCTGATGATGGAAATCAAAAATATAACCGCAAACATTTTATCATACGAAAATGATTTTTTGACGCGGACCATGTATACTCCCAATCCGCTATAACCGCCCAGCCACTCCGCAACTACGGCCCCGATAATCGAATAAGCAGCGGAAATCCTTAAGCCGGAAAAAAAACGGTCCAGCGTCCCCGGAAGTTTCATATAGCGAAAGATCTGCGCGGGTGTTGCTCCCATGCACCGAAACAGGTTGACCGCGTCCTGGTCGACCGAACGGAACCCGTCCAACAGACCTACCGTGATCGGGAAAAACGACGTGATCACGACCAGAACGATTTTCGGCGCCATCGCGTATCCCAGCCACAAAATCAAAAGCGGCGCGATCGCTACAGTCGGAATCGTCTGCGTAATGACAACGATCGGATAAAACGCCCGGTAAAACCCGTGGAAATGATTCATAAATACCGCCGCCGCAAAACCTAATCCCGTACCAATTGCCAGGCCGATCAGCGATTCGACCAGCGTTACTTTTGCATGTCCCATCAACAAACCGAAATCTCCGACAAACGCCAGAATCACGTCGACCGGCGACGGCAGCATAAATTTCGGAATCCACCCCAACATGGATATCGCCTGCCAGATCGCCAGTATAGCCAGAATCGCGGAAACCGGTATCAGTTTATTGGTGATGCTTTGTAATTTTTTTCTCAATGGTCAGCACTTCCCCCTCAGGCCGATATACGATCTTTACATAGGACGCTACATATGGCGCTCCCGCTTTTACCGCAATATGCTGGCACTTTTTTACGATATCCATCAGTTCATCATAATCTCCTTCAATCGTCGTTTCAAATGGCCCGACAGAACAGTTCAGTCCTGTACTTTTGATGTAAGCGATGACCTCGTCTACAATGCGGATCAGTTCCTGCTCATTTGTTGTTTCAGGTAACACCTGAATTGCTACACTTGCGTTCATCTTGTTTTCTCCTTTCAGAATATTATTACAGATAACATCCCGCAGAACATACTTTTGTGTTACAAAGGCACTGTTGCAAAATACCTTTTTTTAGTAACGCTAAAAGACGGCTTGCAGATACGCAAGCCGCCCGATTATGTTTGATAGTAATTGTAATTCAACTTTTTATCACACAATCTCCCTACGCCGGCATTATCCGTATCAGGTAATAAGGGACTAAACTCGAGGTTTTTCTCAGCCTTTCGGCGCCCCTGATCGTTATAACCATATAACTAATTACGGTGTTTGTCAAGACTTTTTTACAACAGTTCCGCCATAGCGCGCTGCCCCAGTTCTTTATACAGGCACGCAATCGTTTTGCCGCTTACCGGATGCCTGTAATACCGGTTTAATTCCATCAGCGGCCCAAGCACAAACCCGCGGTTTTCCAAATCCGGATGCGGAACGGTAAGTTCCTCTGACTCCATAACCAACTTATCATAAAAAATAATATCAATATCCAACGTCCGCGGTCCCCAGTGCACGACCCGTTCCCTGCCGTTTTTCTGTTCGATTCTGTGAATCTCTTTTAACAGTTCTAACGGCTGCATCTGCGTCCGTATCGCTGCCGCCGTATTTAAAAAGGCATCCTGGTCCGTTTTTCCGTACGGCTCCGTTTCCAAAAACCGGGTCACCTGTAAGACCTTTGTTCCGCGAAGTTCTTTTAACGCTTCCAGGGCGTTATCCAAATATTTTTCCCGGTCGCCGATATTGGAACCCAGCGATAAATACGCCGTGTGCCAGCCGCGCGCTATTTTTACAGAAACGGATTCCAACGGCAGCCCGATCGGCGCCCACGGTTTTTTTATCTCAAGTTCGACCTTTTCCAACCGTTCAAAATGATCCAGCAGTTTTTCTGCCAGTCGTTCCGCTGCGGATTCAATCAGTTTATATGTCTGGTCACGCATAAAACCGGTAATATAATGGCATACTTCTCCATAATCAACCGATTTTTGCAGGTCATCCTCCAATCCCGCCTCATGCAGATTTACAAAAAGCACGGCGTTTACCAGAAATTTCTGCCCCAGTTTATTTTCTTCCGGAAATACTCCATGATGTCCAAATACTTCCAGATTCCTGATCTGTATCTTATCCATACATTATTGCCTCCGTCATACGGATTGCCCTCACATTTTCCGCAATATCGTGTACGCGTACAAATCTGCAACCTTTCTGCACCGCAAATACGGTAGTCACGATCGTCCCCTCCACACGTTGGTCTACGGGCAAATCCAGCGTGTTTCCTATTACCGATTTTCGGGAAGTCCCAAGCAGTACCGGATATCCGAGCCGATTCAGTTCTTCCAGGCATCCGATCACTTTCAGATTCTGTTCATATGTTTTTCCAAATCCGACTCCCGGATCCAGCAATATGCCATCTTCCCGGATTCCCGCCTCTTTTGCAAGCGATACCGTATCTTCCAAATCTGCATATAGCTGCTCTTTAAAATTTCCGGTAATAGCATTTTCACGATTATGCATCAGGCAGCAGGCGGCCTGATACTCCGCAATGACGGCCCCCATATTTTTATCGTATTTTAATCCCCAGATATCATTAATCAGGGACGCACCGGCCTGCAAAACAACCCTGGCCACTTTACTTTTATAAGTATCGACGGATACCGGACACTCAAAACGTTCCGTTACGGCCTGCACGACCGGTGCCACGCGTCTTATTTCCTCTTCCTCAGAAATCATCGTATACCCTGGCCGCGTGGATTCGCCACCGATATCAATGAGGTCCGCGCCTTCCGCAATCATTTTTTCCGCGTGGAAAAGCGCTGCGTCCAAAGCATTGTGCCTGCCCCCGTCGGAAAAAGAATCCGGCGTCACGTTCAGGATTCCCATGACATATGTGTGACGTATATCATCAAAACTGTATCTGCCTATCCGCATATTTTTATCTTTCTCTCTTTCTGTTTTTCCGGGCGCCGTTTTATTTGTTACAGTTCACTCCCACGCCATTCGCAAAGGCGCTTCCAGCGCTTTCTCGCTGCTTTGCAGCTAACTTTGCTCATAAACCGGCGTTCCCTCCGTCAGCACAAATGGAGAAATCATCATGCAAGCATGCGATTATCTCCATATTGGCTGACGAGTGAACTGTAACCTTTATTTCACTGCTTTTACTGCTTTCTCACTCCACTTACCATATACTTTTTTATTAGCGGAATCCAGCTTATACGCTTTTACCTGTACATAATATTTTTTACCGGATTTCAATTTTTTGACTGTCTTTGTCGGATTTTTCTGTGTAACATATACGTATTTCGTTGTTTTCTTCGTAAATTTTTCGCTTGTGGAATAACGGATCTGATATCCTTTCGCCCCGCTTACTTTCCGGAGAGAAATTTTTAACTGCCTCTTTTTCGTACTCCTTAACGTCGGTTTTTTTGCTTTCCCTACCGTAACCTTTTTCCAGTGGGCGTACAGCGTCGTCGCTTTCGTAATTTTTACAGTAGAATTTTTCGTAATTTTACTCCCGCCGCTTTTTTTCGTATACCAGCCGCTAAACGTATAACCTTTTCTCTTTGGCATCGCTAACGTGCCGTATTTGCTTCCGTAAGTCACCTGTTTCGTCTTTTGTTTGGAAGATAATTTCGAGCCGCCGTTGACGTTATAGGTTACTTTTAAGGAAACGGATGCTTTCATATCCAGAACCTTGCTGTCCTGATAACCATTCTTATATGCAATCGCCCGTATTTTTGTTCCCGGCTTGACTTCAAACGCTTCTTTATACAGATAACTTTTCGTATCGTTGACAGACGGCTGCCCACCGTTTACCGTATAATATATTTCGCTTCCGTCTGACGTGGAAAGCGTCACCTGGATCTTATTATTCCGTAAACGATTTTTATAACCAGGCGTTTTCCGCGTACCTGCCGCCGCTTTTACGTTGCCGCAGCGCAAGCCGTTCGTATCTCCGTTCTCCCGTACTTTATCCACTGAACACATATCGGACGGCAGATACCTTGTCTGATAGCGTTCCAGTGCATGATTACCTCCCGGATCATTTGCAGACACAAACGCACTGCTACGGTTAAAGAACGCATAATAATAACCGTTATAATAATTATATAGTTCTTCTTCCCTGGATGCGTCGATATCATCCCAGGTACAGTCTACAATATACCAGTTCCCGTTCAGACGCGTCTGGTTCCATTGATGCGTTTCGCTCGTAACCGTTATCGTATCAATATCCAATGCGTTGCATAACAGCGAATATGCCTGCGCATACCCGGCGCAAACGGTTTCAAGCTGCGTTTTATCGGACGGCGGGGATTTACGGAGCACGCTGTAGGCGCTCTGGGTACAATGCGTTTCCTCATAAGAGTCTACCTGGCTGGCGTCTGTTATTTCAATAAATTCAAAATCATACGCCACTCTGGCACAAATCCAGTCATGAACGGCTTTTTCCTGTCCCAACTGGCTGGAAGAAGCTTTTCTGGCCGCTGCCAGCGCAACATCGACCTGGCCGTTTACCTCATTGACCGCCGCGCGCCTTGCAGAACCATTTGCCATCCCGTCATAAACAAACATATATACGTTGCCCACTACTGTCCTGTTAAATCCCGCTGAATAACCATTCCACATCAATCCGTTTGATAAAAAGAAATACTGCGGATTAGAATGTATAAACAGAAAATATATGTCAGTTAACTCGTCATCATAGATCTGCAAATCGTACAAATCAACCGGTATACAATATTGACCTCTTACAGACGGAGCATTTGCATTCATATTCAAATAATACTTCGCCGCTTCATCCATCCGGTCGTAAACTTTCCTTTGCCATTCGTCCATCCGGTTATAGTAATAATTCGACGCATAATCGTCCCAGTCGCTGACAACGCTGTACGGTGTATATTCATAACTTCCTACCGCGTCCAATGCATCCGGATCGACTTCCCCCAGGTAAATACTCTTGACCGGCATACGTCCGGTAGGACGTTCCGACATTCCGTTGTCCAATGTCCCGCTGGCATCCGCTCCCTGGCCGGTATTGCTTAACGCTTCGGTTTCATCCGGCGTAATTACCGCTGCAAAAGTATGTACCGGTAATAATGCCGCCGTCAGAGCAAATGCTACTATTGCAGACAAAATCCTTTTTTTGTTCATAGTATTTCCTCCATTTTCTAATTCTGTTTCTGAAATCTCCATACATGATAAAAATCAAATCCCCCCGCAGCAGGCATGGCTGTTTTCCTCATTGCCCGCGGGAATGGAACGTTCCGGAAACTTATGGTTCTTATGCCTATTGTACACTATTAAGAAAAAGTTGTATATGTAATTTTGCATTTTTTACTGACAAAAAACTGCTAACTTTTTCAGGATATCTTCTCCGGGAAAAAAAGTACCGGTTGCCGAATTTTCCGTTTCATAGTACACTAATCCTTAGAAAACAAACAAGTCTGCACCGGTTTTCCCTCTTTATTTTTGAGGGATCCGGCTGCAAAGGAGGCCTGCAATATGATACGTTTAGAATGTGATTATTTAGAAGGGGCGCACCCTGCAATTATGGATGCGCTGGTAAAAACAAATATGGAACAAACCTGCGGTTACGGCCTGGATCCTCATTGTGAACATGCGCGTAATCTGATTCAGGAGGCCTGCTGCAATCCGGATGCCGCGGTTCATTTTCTGGTCGGCGGCACACAGACAAATAAGACCGTGATCGGTGCCGCTCTCCGGCCTTATCAGGGCGTGATTGCAGCGGAAAGCGGCCATATTAACGTCCATGAAACCGGAGCCATTGAGGCCTGCGGGCACAAAGTGCTGACGCTTCCGTCCGATGACGGAAAGATCACTGCCGGACAGGTAGACAGGTTATGCCACGCTCACTTTTTTGCACAGGAGGGACCGGAACACATGGTGCAGCCGGCCATGGTGTATATATCCAATCCGACGGAAAACGGAACGGTCTATTCTGCAAAAGAACTCGGTGAACTCCGCCGGGTCTGCGACAAATACCGCCTGTACCTCTTTTTAGACGGCGCCCGTTTAAGCTACGGACTCGCCTGCCCCAATAACGACCTGTCATTGGAATTTCTTTCCCGCACGACAGATGTTTTTTATATCGGAGGCACCAAATGCGGCGCCTTATTCGGAGAAGCGGCCGTGATCTCTAACCCGTCATTAAACAAAGATTTCCGCTATGCGATCAAGCAAAACGGCGGCATGCTGGCCAAAGGCAGGCTGCTCGGCATACAGTTTGAAACATTATTTACGGACAACCTGTATTTCAGCCTGGCCGCCCATGCCATTCGATTGTCGGAAAAACTGCGCCTGGCCGCCCAAAAAATGAATATTCCTTTCCGTTATGATTCTCCTACCAACCAGCAGTTTCTGATCCTGCCGGATTCGTTTCTGGAAGAACTGCAAAAAGAGTTCTCTTTTGAAATATGGGAAAAAACCGACGGTACGCACAGCGCGGCCCGTTTCTGCACCAGTTGGGCAACAAAAGAAGAATATATTGATCTGCTGATCAAAAAACTGGAAAAGGCGCCGTCTGTATAGCGGCGCCCTTTTTGAACCATATCTATCATAATTTATATTTTCAACATATGAAAAAAGTCCTGCTTCATTTGTTCGTCTTCTGCAAAGACACCGCGTGTCGCCATTGTAGCCGTTACCGTTCCCGGTTTTTTTACGCCGCGCATCGTCATGCACGTATGCTCCGCTTCTATTACTACCATCGCGCCTTTCGGCTGCAAATATTCCATCAGGGCATCTGCGATCTGCACGGTAAGCTGCTCCTGCAATTGCGGTCTTTTTGCAAACACCTCCACCGTTCTTGCCAGTTTGCTCAGGCCGACCACCTTTCCCTGAGGGATATACGCAATATGGACTTTTCCGAAAAAAGGCATCAGATGGTGCTCGCAGGTAGAATAAAATGTAATGTCTTTCTCCATTACCATTTCCGTCGCATCCGTGGTGAATGTTTTCTCCAGAGGGATCTTTGCGCTTTGCTCCATTCCTGCAAATATTTCTTCATACATCCGGGCGATTCTGTCCGGTGTTTCCAACAGTCCTTCTCTTGACGTATCTTCGCCGATGCCCTCTAATATCAGGCGTACGCCGTTTTTTATTTTCTCTTTATCCATTTTTTTGTTACTGCCTCTTTCTATTTATAACATGATTCTTCATACGATCTTCCCATGATTCTTCACATAAAGATACATAATATTTAACACATTTTCCCAACGCTGTAGCGCTCGAAATTTTTCTCCATCTCCGCCAGGTTTAAGGCATATTCCTGAAGTTCCGCCGCAACCTCTTCTCTGTCTTCCCTGGACGACTTGTACAAAATACGATGTTCCATGCTGGCCCAGAAATCCATCGCGATCGTACGGAACTGCACTTCTACGGGGAAATATTCCATAGCGTCCACATAATAGACAGGAACCCCAAATATCAGATGGTAACTACGGTAACCGTTCTCTTTCGGATTCAGAATATAATCGCTTTCGCGGATCAGTATCAAATCGGCCTGCCGTTTTAACGTATCTGCCAGATTATAAATATCCTCTACAAAATAACAGATCACGCGGATTCCTGCAATATCCTGCAAATAATCTTTTGCATTCATACACGTGGCCTCTTTTTCTTTTTTCTTCAGCTTATTCTCAATGCTTTCTTTTGATTTAATTCTGTTCTGAATCGTATGTATCGGTTTCCCAAACGACTCGTCATACAAACTGTGCTTCAACACATCCAGCCTGCTTAAAAACATTCTGCTCGCATCGCTGTAAGGCTGGATCAATTCCTGGTACTTTTCATCTGTCACAATGATATCCTCCTGATTTTCAACACCTTTTAATGAAATTCCTTTTTTCTGTCTGTACCGCATGAAAGATTTTGAAATCATCCTGATAGCGTTCCGTCATCATCCGCTATTCTGGTAAAATTTGTTATCATTATTTCATTATACCTGCAAATTGTGTCTATTCCATCATCTAATTATGTATGAAAGCTAAAATTTTTCTGAATTTGTCCGGCAGGAACGATACGCCTCTTCTAACGACATTCCGTCTTCCCATTCGCTGCCATTCCGCAGCCTGTCCGACTCCGTATTCAGAAAATGTTCCGCTTTCTGCGGCAGCGGAATCGTTTCCAACGTGTTTTTTACATAATTGCAGACATGAATCATATTTCCGCAATTTAAAAACACCCAGCCAAACTGCGACTTTTTCTTCTCCTGCGCCCGCCCCATATATTCAAAAAGCTGCTTCGCATCAATGTCCGTTTCATCCGACGGATGCAAAAAAAGATACAACGCGTTGTATCGCCTGTGCTGATAATTTGTATTCAGTTTTTCCAGTTTTCTGTCAAACCGGAATTTTGCCTTATAGAGATAGTCCTGCTGCTGTCCCGGCTCCGGCAGCACCGCCCAAAACCGGCCGTTATAAAAATAGAGCCGTTCTCCGTAACGCTCAAACGCAGACTTCGGAAGTTCCTCTTTCCTGCGCCCCAGATACTGTTCGATAAACCGTTCCGCCTGCCCGTCGTCCGGCAGCAACGCCTGGCTGACCTCCAGCCCCAGATCCATCGCATCGTTTAACCAGTCCGGCGATTCGCTTTTCACAAATCCCGGCACATAATCCTGCCAGAGGTACTTTAACGAAACTGCCGCATATATTTCATTGAAAAGTTTTTCATACGCCATGCCTGCCGTCCCCCCTTATAAGTCTATTATAAAGTTTTCAGAGAAATTTCACAACAACAAAAAAACTGCAACGGGTCTTTCTCCTGTTTCCTCATGCTTTTGTCTGGATTTTCGATATCTCCAACATCTTCAGATAACTGTCCAATCTTGCATTCACATAACCTGCAAACAGCTTTTCCATTGCA
>JAAWJJ010000029.1 GCA_022796875.1 Eubacterium sp.
CTGCACAAGGACAGTCCATCCTGTTTTGTGCCGTCTGCCTGAAAACATCGGCGGTAAAATGTTCCGGCAACATTTTTGTAAGCGGAAGAAACCGACGTAACGGCAATTCTAATAGTTCCGTTAAATATTACAGAAGATTGGCAGCATAAGGGATGGCTTTCACAGACGTGGAATGTCAGGCCGGTACAAAATAATAACCAATTGCTCTTGCGGAAGAAAATGAGATTTTCTTAGCGCTCTGTGTTTTACCAGCAATTTGGGGACAGGGATGTCCCCAAAAGACCGAGTGCGCCCGGACGGCGCATTGAGGGCGGTTGCGTACGAAAAAGTAATGATGGCAGAGCGGTTAGAAAATCCATTTGATGAAGCAGGCAATTGTTATATTTTGTACCGGCCTGACAGCGAACATATGAAATCAGATTCTTTGATGCTGCCAACTTCCGATAATATCTTTTATACCGTCATTTTCGAAATTGTTAAAACCATTCTGCAAAAGCTTCCCGGATTGTCAGTACTGTTTCCCACCCGTAAAAAATATCTGGCAGGATACGGTATGAGGCATATGCACTCTCTTCTTTAAAATAATTTAAGAAAAAATTAGGAGAAAAAAAGAAAAAAAATTGCGAAATCTACAGGAAAGTATGCTATACTACAGAATTGTAGTAATCGTTTCGTGTATACAGCAAATGTTGTCGGCAGAACGATTGTGGATGGTAAAACCATATCTGCAAAATCTACTTGGGGAAAAGTTTGTGAAAAATGTTTCATAAGGTAAGATGCATAAAAGAGAAAGTGGTAGGAGGAAGTATGAAGATCACAACAAATAAAAAGTCTGCGTTTATCGGCCTGGTTGTGACGTTGGCCCTATTTGTAGTTATTATTGTGAAACGAAACGTGTTTTTAGATACGGAAAGGCTGGAGGACAACGCCGTTTTAATTTATGTCCTGACATTTTTGGCGGCTGTTGCACTGGGACTGGCAATTGCATTCAGATTTGAATTTCAGGAAAAGTGGAAGCGGCTGCGCAATCTATTAACGCTGATCTGGTTTTTTGCCAGTCCGGTGATTGTGATACAGATTGTGGAAACGTTCAGTTCCAAATATATCTGGGATTTTTCGGTAAAGAATTTTGCCGCAAATTATATTTGTTATCTTGTATTTGTGATGCTGGTATATGCGATTTCACACAACATAAAATATTCGATCTATATTCCGGCTGGGATTGCATATGGACTGGCGCTGGCAAACGATATTATACAGACGTTTCGGGGAACGCCGTTTGTCCCGGCAGATATTATAAGTGTGAAAACCGGATTAAATGTAGTCGGAAATTACGATGCGTTTTTTGATTTTGCCATGATATTAGGCTCGATCATGTGGGCGTTTCTGTATTTTGTTACGAGGAAAATTCCGCCGGTAAAAATGAATATGCGGTGTAATGTAGCGACAAGAGTTGCAGCAGCGGCATATGTGGCCGCTATGGTACTGATGTTTTATCAGACAGATATCGTACCGGATGCAGGCATCAAACCGGATTTCTGGAATCAGGCGCGCGGATACAAAAAAAGCGGTACGTTTTTAAATTTTGTATTGAACACCAAATATCTGTTTGTCGGAGAACCGGACGGATACAATGCAGAGGAAGTGCCAAAACTGGTAGAAAAACTGGCATCCAAATCGGATTATGAGCCGACGGTAACGGAGAAGTCGAAATTACCGAATATCATATTTATCATGAACGAATCGTTCGCGGATCTGAAAGTGGACGGGGAGTTTGAAACAAATACCGGATATCTTGATTTTTATGAAAGCCTGACCGAGAATACGATCAAAGGGAACCTGTCCATGCCGGTAAACGGCGCGGGTACAAGCAATTCTGAATTTGAAGCGCTGACAGGACTGTCCTTAAGTTTTTTGCCGTCCGGAAGCAACGTATATGACTCTTATTTAAAAAATGCAGTTCCGTCTATTGTGAGTACGCTAGGAGATTTGGGATATTCCAGAACGGCGTTCCATCCGTACTACGGGGACGGCTGGAGCAGGGAGGAAGTATATCCGCTGCTGGAATTTGAAGACTTTATCAGTATTGAGGATATTATCGATCAGGATATTATCGACCGGTATCTGGACAGCGACAGCAACGTTGCGTTGTTTGAGCGCCTGTTAGCGCAGAGGTATCCGGGAGAAGATATTCTGCTGCGGCGTTACGTCAGCGATGAATATGATTACAAACTGATCCAGCAGATGTTTGAGAATAAAGATCCGGGTAATCCGTTTTTCCTTTTTAATGTAACGATGCAGAACCATGGCGGTTATACGATCCAGTATAACAATTTTGACGAGCAGGTGCAGATTACGAGCATGTCAAAAATATACAGGCTGGCGAACCAGTATCTGTCATTGATCAAAGTATCCGATGAGGCGCTGGAAAAACTGATTGAATATTTCAGCAGCGTGGACGAACCGACGATTATCTGCATGTTCGGAGACCATCAGCCATATGTGGAAACCGCGTTTTTTGAAGAAATATTCGGTACTTCCGTAGATTCGCTGTCGATGGAGCAAAGACAGCAGCGCTATATTACGCCGTTTTTGATCTGGGCAAATTATGATATTGAAGAGAAGCAGATCGACAGGATTAGTTCCAATTATTTATCTACGCTGCTGCTGGAAACGGCGGGGTTGCCTATGACAGAATTTAACAAATATTTACAGCAGTTATATAAGGAAATCCCGGTAATAGATACGGTAGGATATATGGATTCGGAGGGGAATTATTATTCCTATGCCGATGATACAGAGTATACGGAACTGCTGAAAGATTATGAGAAAATACAATATAATGCGCTGTTTGATAAAGATAATAAACAAAACAGTGTGTTTCGGCTGCCTGACCAAACGCATAAATAAACCGCTGCGCTCATACACATAGTACGGGAGTGAAAAAAGTGACGTTTGCGGAAATTATAGAAAAAATCGACAGTTTTGTATGGGGGCCGGTGATGCTGGTCCTGCTCGTAGGGACCGGAGTTATTTTAACGGTTCGCCTGCGTTTTTTGCCCTGGAGGAACCTGCATTATGCGTTAAAGAAAACATTAAGTAAAGAAGCACGGAAAACACAGAAAGGGACGGGGGATATTTCTCCGTTTTCCGCTTTGACAACAGCTCTGGCAGCAACGATCGGGACAGGGAACATTGTCGGAGTGGCGACTGCCATGGTGGCAGGAGGGCCGGGGGCGTTGGTATGGATGTTGATATCCGCCTGTTTTGGCCTGACGACAAAATTCAGCGAGTGTATGCTTGCCGTTAAATATCGTGAGGTAAATGAGAAAGGCGAAATGTCCGGCGGGCCGATGTATACTATGAAGCACGCTTTCAGGAACAAAAAAATTGGAGGCGTTTTAGGTTGGTTGTTTGCATTATTTGCGGTACTGGCGTCGTTTGGTATCGGCAATATGACGCAGGCAAATTCGATTGCTTCGGCGCTTCAGACTACATTTTCAGTTCCGGCAGAATTGAGCGGCCTTGTTATTACCGTGCTGGCAGTAATTATTATCACAGGCGGAATCAAAAGCATTTCCGGCGTATCGCAGGTGGTAGTTCCTGTGATGGCCATCTTTTATGTAATTGCAGGCGTTATTGTGCTTATTGGGAATATCGGGAATTTGCCGCAGGGAATTAACATGATTTTTACCATGGCATTCAGTGTAAAAGCCGTAGGCGGCGGACTGTGCGGGACGATTACGGCGTCTGTGATGCAGGCGCTGCGTTTTGGAGTTGCCCGCGGGGTATTTTCCAATGAAGCGGGCATGGGTTCCGCAGCAATCACGGCGTCGGCGGCCAGAACGGAAAGCCCGGCAGGCCAGGCATACATAAATATGACGGGGACTTTTTGGGATACGATGGTTGTCTGTACGATTACGGGGCTGGCGATTGCAAGTTCCGGGGTGCTGGGCACCGTAAATCCTGCGACCGGGAAACTGTACGAAGGTGCGGAACTGACGATTGCGGCGTTTAATACCGTTTTGAATGTAAACGGATATCCTCTCGGCGGCTGGCTGATTAGCATAGGCATCGCCATGTTTGCGTTTTCCACAATACTCGGCTGGGAATATCATGGAGAAAAAGCTTTTGAGTATATTTTTAAAACACACAAATATAATATGATATACAGGGTTGTTTTTTCTCTGGTTGCTTTTGTCGGGGCAACGACAGCTTTGGATATTGTATGGAATTTTTCAGATATTGCAAATGCATTGATGGTGATTCCAAATCTGATTTGCATGCTGGCGCTTAGCAAAACGGTAGCAAACGAGGCATTTAATTACCAGAAAGTAATTGCCGCTGAAAGAGAAAAAGGAGGAATTGTTATGAGAAAGTTGCATAAATAAAAAAAAGAAACCATGGATTCTTTGACGGTTTTTCCGATTTTTAAGGATTACCCTTGAAAAAAAATATATATGGTTTATAATCATTTCAGACGCTAGTTGAAAAGAAACCAAAAAGCAGTACGGTATAGCGTTTACAAAATGTATTTTTTCAAGCCATATCATTATCTTGTCCATTATGCCGGTTATGGCTGAACCGCTGAAAGAAGATTATGGACAATCAAAGGGGATAGGGAGATAAATATGAGTAGTAAACAGATCGTAGTATCAGACGTTACCAAAGCACATAAAAATCCGATTGCAGAATTAGTCCAGGTTGCCTGTCAGTTTGACTGCAGGATTACTTTGGAAAGCGGGACAAGGAAAATCAATGCGAAGAGCATTATGGGGATTATGGCATTTAATCCAAGTAACGGAATGGAAGTTAATATTATTGCAGACGGAAACGACGAGCAGGAAGCGGTGGAAGCCGTGGAGAAGTTTTTGATCTGCGTTTAGCACAGGAGAATAAAAATCAGAAAAGAGAATACAATAGAATTTACGCTTCGCGGAAATTCTATTACTATGAGTAAAAAGACTGTTGGTTCAACAGTCTTTCTTCATATCAAAAAAGAAAGGATGCATATGAGGGAAAAACCGGTAGAAGAAATGATTGCCATGAAAGTATCGGCAAACAGCATACTGGCTAATATGGCACTGTTTCTGTTTAAACTGATTGCAGGTATACTGGGAAGATCGTCGGCCATGATTTCGGACGCCGTTCATTCTGCTTCAGACGTGTTCAGTACTATCATTGTTATTATCGGAGTCAGAATGTCTGCCAGGGAAGCCGATAAAAACCATCCATACGGACATGAACGGTTCGAGTGCGTGGCCTCGCTTGTTCTTGCCTTTATTCTGGCGGCCACGGGAATTGCGATCGGGTTGAAAGGGTTGGAAAATATTGCGCTTGGCAGTTACCGTACGTTGGAATTGCCAAATCTGCTGGCCCTGAGCGCTGCAGTGATTTCCATTGTGGTCAAAGAGGCCATGTACCATTATACAAAGCGTTATGCGGTGAAAATAGATTCCGGGGCATTGATGGCGGATGCATGGCATCACCGTTCGGATGCGTTATCCTCCATTGGCAGCTTTGTCGGTATATTCGGAGCCATCCTGGGGTTTCCGATTTTAGACAGTCTGGCAAGTATCGTGATCTGTATTTTTATTGTAAAGGCCGCTATAGAAATTTTTCTGGACGCCACGAAAAAAATGACGGACGAATCCTGCGATGAGGCGACAGTAGAACAGATTCGCCAAACCATACTGGATGTCGACGGAGTACTGAAAGTAGATGACCTTCGCACCAGAAAGTTCGGTTCGAAACTTTATGTTGATGTAGAGATTAATGTAAAAGGCGACATGTCGCTTCGCGCCGCCCATGAGATAGCGGAAAATACACACTGCGCGATTGAAAACGGTTTTCCAGGTGTCAAACACTGCATGGTGCATGTGAATCCGTCGGACTGACATGAGAGGCTCGTGTCAGCCGGCAGGATTTGTGACAGTTGGCAGGATTCGAAACAGTCGGTCAGATTGGCGTCAGTCTGACGGCTGTTGGCGCTGTTTTTTGATTTTTTCGGCCGAGCGGTGAAACAGTTTTTGCGGAATTGCAAAAGCAAAAACGATACCGATTGCGATCGCCAGGGCAACTTTTAATGCGATCAGCGCATTCGTACGGACGCTGCCGACGTCATTCATGATTAAATAATAAGAAGTAAAGTAAATCCACGTTCCCGGTACGATCGTAAAGATCCCGGTTACGAGATAAGTAGTCACAGGTTCTTTGCGGCAGGCGGCAAAAACGCGCGCAAAAAGCGTGAGCATAAATGCCGATATCAGCGATGCGATCGCCGGCCCGGTGTGTAATTGTTCCATGCAGATCAGATAAAGAAACCAGCTGATCATGCCGCTGACGGCACACAGCATATATTCGGATTTGCGGGCATGAAATAAAATGGAAAATGCCAGTGTGCCGACTCCGGCGAATACAATGTGTACCAGATAATGCAAAAAAATCATAATAAACGTCCTCCCGAAAACTTCTGATAAAAGATCATTACAGCGCCGATACCGACACCGATACATATGGCAGTCAGCAGTGCGTCGATCAGATGAATCGTGCCGGATAAATGATCGCCGTTAAAAAAGTCACGAATGGAAGTTGTGAAAATAACTCCCGGGAACAGCGCAATGCTGCTGCCGATGATCACGTGGCTGGCAGTGATTGGCAGCGGGGTCAGGGAAAACAGGACGGACCCGCCGGAAACGATCACGCTGCCAAGAATATTGGAAAAAAACCGTGAAGCTTTTTTCTTCTGCGCAAAGTTTAAAAAAGTCTGCAGGAAAAAGCCTAATATAGCCGCACAAAGCGAATCCAGCCAGGAGCCGCCAAGCAGATAGCAGAAAGCGCCGGAGCCGAAGCAGCAGGCAAGGATTTTTGCCCATTCTCTTGTTTCGGGAATCGTTTTACACTGTTCCAGTTTTTCGTAAGCTTTGTTAAGGGGCAGTTTTTTACGGCAGATCTCGCGCGATAATTCGTTTAACGCTGAAATCCTGGCCAGATGGATACTGCCCAGCGGGACGTTACGGATCAGGGATACCGGCGTTTCCCCGGAGTTGTTGATTGAGGCAAAGATTCCGTTTGAAAGAATATAAACTTCATGGTCCGTAATTCCGTATGCCTCTAAAATATGGACGACCGTATCCTGTACCCGGTAAATTTCGCCGCCGTTTTTTAATAAAGCCTCGCCGGTTTCTACCGCGAGTTTTAATATACTTTGTGAATCACTCATAGAAAATACCTCGGTTATAAACAGTTTTTCGAGAATCATTGTAAGTTCTCGCAGTGAAAAAGTAAAGGAATTTTTTATATTTTATGAAAAATCAGCAAAAATCAAAAGGAATCTTCTTTATCCTATTGGCAGAGGATGGTTGTGTTTCTTTTTCAGAGAAGACAGGAGGGACAGCGGCATGCGGAAAATGGAATTTAAAATGGAGCGCACAGGGTTGCTGGAAGTAGGCGATTGCCTGCCGGTGACGGAAAGCAAGCTGCCGTATTCTTATTTTTATACGTTAGGGCATGCGTATGCGATGTCGGCAAATTATAAACCGTCCGAACGGCTAAAATCCACGGAAGGAACCGTTGTGGAAATCAAGGAAACGCCGCATGGTTTTTACGTGATTGTAGAATTTGAAGAAGAGGAGCAGGAACAGGATGAGATATGAGGGAACGGTATATCGCCCGCCAAGCGAGGCGCGCAGCCTGATTGTGCAGGCGACGGTTGGCTGTGCGCATAACAGATGCACATTTTGTACGATGTATAAAGACAAAAAATTTTATGTCAGGGATACGGCGGACATTCTGGCGGATTTTGAGGAAGCGGCCAGAATGTATGTCGGACGTATCTCACGTATTTTTCTGGCAGACGGCGATGCGCTGGGAGTGGATACGTCGAAACTGTTGGAAATCCTCTCGTTTATAAAGGAGAAATTTCCGAATGTGGAAAGGGTCAGCGCTTATGGAACTCCGAAAGACGTGCTGAAAAAGGAAGAATCGGAGCTTACGGCATTAAAAGACGCCGGATTGAAGATGATCTATATGGGTGCGGAGTCCGGTGACGACGAAGTGCTGCGCCAGGTTGCAAAAGGCGTAACTGCAGCGGAAATTGCAAAAGCGGGGCAAAAGCTGAAACGCTGCGGCCTGCTTGTTTCGGTAACGTTTATTTCCGGGTTGGGAGGAAAGGCAAGACTTGCCGAACATGCCAGAGAAAGCGCCCGCCTGGTCAGTCAAATGAATCCGGATTACGTCGGGTTTTTAACGCTGATGCTGGAGGAGGGCGCGCCGATTCTAAAAAGGATTCGGAGCGGTGAACTGGAATTGCTCCGTCCGGAAGACATTTTAGAAGAAATGACACTTTTTTTGCAGGAAACAGATTCGCCGGGCACGGTATTCCGTTCTAATCACGCTTCCAATTACATTATGTTAAAAGGTACTTTGAATCAGGATCGGGAGGCCATGCTGCAGCAGTTGGAACATTTGCGTGAAAGCCGAAGATTCCGTCCGGAAAACGCAAGAATGTTGTGAGTTTTGACATTATTCACAAAAAAAACAGAAATATTTACAAATAATTCTATTCGAGAAGCCGTTTTTTTTTCAAAAAAGCAAAGACAAAAGAGAAAAAGGTTGTTAAAATAAGATTATAAATATTAAATTTGTATGAACTATATATTGTGATGTATTTACAGGTGCGTGATATAAGAACAGATATCACGCACTACGGCTGTCAGAATCTTCGGAGGATTTGGAAATGTCAGTATTTACAATATTTTCACTGCTTGGCGGTGTCGGGTTGTTTTTGTTTGGTATGACAATTATGTCTACGGGGCTTAAAAATGCGTGCGGGAATAACCTACAGTCTGTTTTGGAAAAAGCGACGAAAAACAGAGCCCTGGCAATAATGGTCGGTATCGGCATGACGATGCTGATACAGAGTTCTTCCGCAACCGACGTCATGGTAATTGGTTTTGTAAATTCCGGTTTAATGAAACTGACGCAGGCGATCGGCGTTATCATGGGAGCAAATATCGGTACGACGATTACCGCCCAGATTACGGCTTTTAATCTGAGCAACTATACGCCGCTTATTCTGTTTCTCGGTGTAATCCTGTATGTATTCGTGAAGCGGACGCTGATTAAGCATATTGGTTCGATCATTATGGGGTTTGGTATGCTGTTTCAGGGTATCATAATCATGAAAGCGGCTATTATCCCGCTGTCGGATAGTCCAGGATTTATCGGATTTATGGAAACTCTTTCCAATCCGGCGATTGCCCTGCTGTTTGGTATTGTATTTACTGCAATTGTGCAAAGCTCCTCCTCGTCTATCGTTATTTTCCAGGCATTTGCAGTGGAAGGGCTGTTATCTTATAATATGGCGGTATATTTGGTGATCGGAGCGGCGATCGGTTCCGTTACGCCGAACCTTCTGGCCTCTCTGACTGCGAACCGGAACGGGAAGCGGACGGCAATGTTAAATTTGATATTTAACCTGATCCGTGCGGGGATACTGATATTGGTCATCAACCTGGTTCCGCAGGTACTGACGCTGATCCAGAGCCTGTCGCCGAACGACATCGGACGTCAGATTGCCAATACGCATACGATATTTGCGATTGTCGCCGTATTGATTGAAGTTCCGTTTGCGGATAAGATTATAACGTTGGCACAGAAAGTAATTCCGGTGAAAGAGGAAGAAACGCGCAAGCTTTCCGACCGTTCGCTGTTATATTTGAACGTCACGGAGTCTATGCCATGCGCGGTAGCGTTACATCAGGCGCAGATGGAAATTGCCCGGATGGGTCGGTTTGCCAGCGAAAACCTGCAGTTATCCCTCGATGCCTTTTTTAATATGGAATCCGAAAAAATCGAAGCCGTGAAAGAGCATGAAGAAACCGTCGATATATTGAATCAGCAAATCGCAGACAAAATGGTGCAGCTCCGCTCCCTGACACTGGGACGGGACGACCTGAAGAAAATATCCATGATGACGATTGCCTGTACGGATATCGAACGGTTATCTGATCATGCGGAAAATATTGTGGAGTACATAGATTTGTTAAAAGGAAGAAAAGCGAAACTGTCTTCTTTTTCCATACAGGAATTAAAGGACATGTCTGCCGCCGTCATGCGGGCAGTAGATCTGTCGCTGGTTATTTTTGAAAACGATGACTACAGTTATCTGGATCAGCTCGAGAATATTGAAAACAGTATTGACAATTATGAAGATACGCTGATTGCAAATCATGTGGAACGTTTGATGAGATCGGACTGCAATCCGGTAGCAGGAGTGGTATTTTCCGATCTGGTAACGGATCTGGAGCGATGCGGGGATCATGCGATCAATATCGCATATTCTTTAAAAGAGCGGAAGATTTATTAATTAAAAAAATTTATAAATAAAAATATAAAAAAACTATAAATAAACCATGAAGCAATTCTAAAAAAAACCTATTCAAAACTTGCTTTCTATGCTATAATTTAATCAATGTTAAAAGGAACGTTTCGGAAACAGTAAAGTATTTTAAGGAAAAGGAGGCAAGTTTATGGAACAAAACAAGGTAAAAGGCTATGGGGGAAGAGGATGGCTTCTGATTATCTGGATCGCTACGGCATTTCTTGCTTATATGGTAATCGGAAATTATCCGCTGAATATTCTGGCAGATTTGTACGGCGGACAGCAGACGTTGTCTACAATTTACACGGTGGCATCGGTAATTGGCGTTATTGTCCAGCTTGTAGCTTCAGGCTTTATCGGCAGGATGAAGAGCGTTAAGAAGTTCGGCGCTATTATGGGTCTGTTATCTATTATTATGTTGCTTGGCATTATGCTCATCCCTGGTTATATTCCGGGACCGACGCAGATGTTGTGGCGTGCCGTATATGGTATTGGTACAGTGCTTTCCGTAATGTATGGTACATTTGCAATTTCTATTCTCGTAGGGCAGTGGTTCCCAACCAGAAAAGGCAGCGTTATGGGTATTGCTACCTGTGCGTTCCCTCTTGGAAACGGTGTCATCGGTCTTTTTGCAGGCGCTGTTTTTGCAGGTGAGCAGCCGAATATCGTCGGCGCGTTTATGCCGTTTTTTATCATTATCCTTGTCGGCTGGATTATCGGCCTGATTCTGATTCCGGATTATCCGGAGCAGGTTGGCGCTTATCGTGACAACAACCCGAACATGACTCCAGAAGTGGCAAAAGCTATGATGGAGCAGGAGATCGAAGACAAGAAGACGACGGTCTGGAAAGCAAACCATACGCTGACTACCCGCGATTTCTGGTTTATAACGATTCCGGCAGGCGCGCTGTTAATGTTCTCTGTAGGGACGATGACACAGACGAATGCAATTTTGGGCGCTATGGGCGAAGGCCTGAACAAGTTTGGAGGATTTTCAGGCGTTATGATGATGATCTGTATTTTCGGACTGATCGGCAGTCTTGTGCTCGGATTTATCGATACCAGGATGGGTACGAGAAAGGCTATGGTGATTGCCTGTGTGATCATGTTGATCGCGGGTATCCTCGGCGCGGTTTCCAGTCCGGAAAAACCGGGACTTCTGGTTGCAGCTCTGATTTGCCTGGCGTTGTTTATGGGCGCGTCGTCTAACTTTACCGTATCTCTGGCGGCACAGTACTGGCGCCGTGAGGACTTCGGTACAGTATTTGCTTCCGTAAACCCGATTGCGAACCTGCTCAGCGCCTTAGGGCCGATGCTGATTGCAATCGTTATGATCGCAGCCGGTTACAATGCAATATTTATTGTCATTGCGGTAGTGGGCGTGTTGTCTATCATTTTGATGCTTCTGTTCAGTTCAAAGCATGTAAAAGAAAAAGACGATGCCTACAGAAGAGCGGCAGGGAAACCTCTCGACAATGCTCTGGAAGGAAGAAAATAGGAGTGATACGATTTATTGCCGGATACAATGAAAGTTATGTCCGGCCGGAACAGGCGGTGCGTTTGTGCCGCCTGTTTTTTTGCCATAGCGAATGGGTTCCTGTAATCTATCGAGGAAATAGTTCATAAAAAATCGTCCGGATGTTCCTGTATATATGTCTTGCAGACGTCCAGAAACAGTTCTACGGCCAGATTTTCACTGTCTTCTTTCCAGGCCAGGGAAGTGCTGATCGAAAGCTGGGATGCGTCCAGGAGCGTATAAGCAAGGTTATTATTCATATATCCTTTCGTACGATAGGGCATAATGGAAACGCCGATTCCCGATTCAATAGAATAGAGGATTTCTTCGTAAAGATCGCAGGTTTTTATAATACGAGGAGAAAACCCCAGTTGCTGGCATATTTCCAGAATCTGCCGGTACATAGTTGCTGCCAGGGTCGGTTTCATGACTATAAAAGGCTCGTTTGCCAATTTGGAATAGTCGATCATCATCTGCTGCAGTACGGGATGGTCTTTTGGTGTGACGAGGCAGTAGTGGTCGGTCTGGATACTTTTGACGCAAAGACCCGGTATCTGTTTCATATCTTCGGTCAGGGAACAGTAAATATCGCAGACGTCGTTTCTGGCGTCATTTATGATCTGCGTAGCATTTTTGTGGGAAAGCCGGACTTTTACGTCCGGGTGTTTTTCATGAAAAATACTTAAGATCTGCGGAAGGAAATTTTTTGTCGGAGACGCCAGGTAGCCAATCCTGACTTCCAGGAGTTTTTCTCTGTTGTGATGAATTTTCCGTTTGGAATTTTCCAGTATCGATATGATGCGCCGAGCGTCCTCCAGAAATATTTCACCGGCCTCAGTCAATTCCACGCGGCGGGTATTGCGGCGCAGCAGTTCCGTATTCAGTTCCTGTTCCAGATTTTTGATCTGGTGGCTGACGCTGGGTTGCGAAACGTAAAATTCCTGAGCGGCAGCGGTAAAATTATTGTGCTTGGCAATGGAGATAAAATATTCCAACTGTTTGATATCCATATCCGTCTCCTGTTATTAACTTTCTTTATTAATATTTAGAAAAAATCCGTATTTTACAGGGAGAAATAGTTGTGGTATGATTAGGATATCATAAAAACAGGAAATATACAATAAAAAGAAAGGGGATTTTTATGGGTTTTCAGGTAATGGGAGTGACTGCTGGAAGGAAAAACAGTAATTCAGAAATTTTATTAAAAGAAGCCTTGAAAGTCTGTCAGGACATGGGAGCAGAGGTCAGGATGATCAATTTGAAAGACTATGACATTATTGATTGTAACGGATGTACGTCCTGTACCATGGGCATGTCGATGGGGAAGCATAGCGGATGTTCCCTGGATAATGCGGACGATAAGAAAAAGATCATGGATGTGATGTTAAACCAGGATGCGGTTATTTTTTCCGCTCCGACGTATGATTTGATGCCGTCTTCCCTGTTTTTGAAATTTATGCATAGAAATCTGGCTTACGAATCTGCGTTTCTGACTAAAATCGGTGCAATTGAAGCAAGGGATCGTGTCGGTGCGCTAATTGCGGTGGGAGGCTCCACACATTCCTGGCAGTCGATGGCGTTGGAATGTATGCAGGCAACGACGTTTACCAACAGTTTTAAGATCGTCGATATGTATATGGCAACCCAGGTTCCGGCTCCGGCGCAGGTGTTGTTATATGAGGAAAAACTGGAGCGTGCGCGAGAGATCGGAAAAAATGTAATGGATGCGCTCCATACGAAGCCGGAAGAACGTAAGTGGCTGGGCGACCCGGATTACGGTTGGTGTCCGAACTGCCACAGCAATTCCCTGTGCCTTGGAAAGCCTCAGTGGAAAGGCCTGCAGTATCCAATCGAATGCGTAGTGTGCGGTGCAGGCGGCGACCTGGAACGTACGCCGGACGGAAAGTGGAAATTTGTCATTGCTTCCAACGGCCTGGAGAGAGACCGTACTACGGAAGAGGGCCGGGGAATCCACTGCGACGAGATCGCAGAAACTCAGGGAGGTTTTTTTGCAGATCCGCAGAAACGGCAGACAGTAGCGAAAAGGTTGACAAAATATAAGGAGATGCAGTTTAAGGGGTTGGATTAAAGCCGCATGGCAGGAAGTGAAGTATTTTGTAAATATAATAGATAGTTCCCAAAGAGATAGAACGGTATCTGGGGAAAGGGATTATCAGGAAAAACAATGTGAAAAAGATAATTAAGGAGGAAACAGCATGGAATTTAAACATTTACTCAGCCCGATGAAAGTGGGCTGCCGCACCTACAAAAACCGTATTGTCAGCGCACCGATGGCGTTCAGCCTGATCGCGCAGAATCCAATGGCTGCAGAAGTTTCCTACCGGAAGCTGGAAGGACCGGCAAAAGGCGGAAATGCCTGCGTTATCCTGGGGGAAACCGACGTGAATTTCAGGGACGCCGTCCGTATTCCGGGATTTAAACCGTTTGACTTTGCAAAGCCGGAAGAAGATATGGATACTTTTCATGCGGTAAAAACATATGCCGACCGTATTAAAAAACATGACTGTATCGCGCTGGCGGAACTGGTTCATTGCGGAAAGGAAAAAGTGCCGTTTAACGATAAACAGGAAGCGATCGGACCGGTAGAAACGGTAAATTCCGCCGGCGTAAAAGTGCGCGCCATGACAAAAGAGGATATGGACCGCATCGCAAATGATTTCGCAGTAGCCGCGACCTATATGCAGAAAGCAGGGTTTGACGGTATTATTGTGCACGGCGGGCATGGATTTATTTTTACGCAGTATCTTTCCCCGTTGATGAATACCCGTACCGACGAGTATGGCGGTTCGCTGGAAAATCGTGCAAAATTCCCGATCCAGATTATTAAAGCCATTCGCGAAGCGGTAGGACCGGATTTTCTGTTTGAACTTCGAATTGATGGTACCGATCATCAGCCGGGCGGAATCACGCCGGAAGAAACAGGGGAATTTATCCGCATGATAGAACAGTATATCACTTCCGTGCATGTGACCTGCGGCATTTATGAAGAATCCGTAAAATCCGGTACGGAATCCAGTATGTTCCATGAACATGGATTGAACATCGGACCGGCTTCCATCATTAAAAAGTATACGTCCCTTCCGGTTGGAGCGGTAGGCGGAATCAATTCACCGGAGCAGGCGGAAGAGGCTATTGCAAATGGCCTGATTGACTATGTGATTCTGGGACGCCAGATGCTGGCGGATCCGAATTTCACTCAGAAATGTATCGATAAGGACGAGGCGCAGATCCGCCGCTGCTTAAGATGCTATAAATGTTTCCCGGGTTCCCCGGAAGAAGGCTATGACGACCTTCCGTTTACCAGCGAGGAACTGGCGGTGTATGTAGGCCATTGTACGATCAATCCGATGGCGCATCTGCCGTTTGATATTGAAAAGCTTCCACCGGCAGAAAAAGGCGCGCAGAAAGTGCTGGTAATCGGCGGCGGTATCGCGGGTATCCAGGCGGCAATTACCGCGGCAGAACGCGGGCATAAAGTGACGCTGGCAGAAAAGACAGATAAACTTGGCGGCCTGCTCTACTTTACCGATGTGGATATCGACAAACCGGACCTGAGGAATTTTAAGGATATGCTGATCCGCGAACTGAAGCGTCACGACGTGGAAATTCTTATGAATAAAGAGGCGACGCCGGAATTTGTAAAAGAATTTGGCGCAGATGAAATTTTGATTGCGACCGGTTCCGTTCCGACCTGTCCGCCGATTCCGGGTATCGAACATGCCGCGCAGGCAATGTCCGTATATGACGGAACGTGCAAGCCGGGTAAAAAAGTCGTTATGATCGGCGGCGGCCTGGTAGGATGTGAAACAGGGCTGTTCCTGCAAAAAACAGGGCATGAAGTTACGATCGTTGAAATGCTGGACCGTGTGGCAAACGAATCGTTCGGCATGTACCGCGAAGCGCTTGTATGGGAGATGGAGAAAAACAATATGGGTATGCTTCCGAAAACGAAATGCCTCGAGATTACGGACCACAGCGTCAGGATCGAAAATGCCGACGGCGTACAGGAACTGGAGGCAGACACGGTACTCTACGCGCTTGGAATGAAGAGTGTGGACCATTCCGCATTGGAAGCGGCAGCAGGCGATGCAAAAGTATATGTGATCGGCGATGCGATCAGGCCTGGAAAGGTTGATCAGTGTACGAGAACGGGATATATTGCAGCGCTGAAAATCGGCGCAAGCGAGGAATCCATTGCGTTTATTCAGGAATAAGCATTTATTCGGAAAAAAAGAGGAAAAATAAAATAGACGGAATGAACCAGTGGGAAGTTGATGAAAGTCGGCTTCCCGCTGGTTGCATTTTCAGTATACACATTTTTATGGTTTTCTGTTATCATGCGGTTAGTATTTTTATAATATTGTGTTGAACCTGCTATACAGTAGAGGGAAATAGTGAAAATTGTTTCAGAAAACTATAAAACTATGAAATGAGGAGGCGTACGGCGAATATGGAAAAAGATCCGTTTAAGGAATATTTGAAAGAGTCCGAACCTGATAAAGCCAGCAAAGGCTATGCGTGGAGTACGGCAATCGGACTTCAGGCAGTAGACGGGCTTCAACCGTCTGAATATTTGATCAATACGGCTATTCAGAATATTGAGGGTAAAATTACACTGAAAGAAGCGCAGGATCTTATCGACAATTACTATAAAGAAAAGTCTGTGCATTTGTCAGATGATGAGCGTACCGAAGAAGCGGACAAGGTATCTTCACGCATTGTGGGAATACTTTCTGAATCAGCATTTTCGTTTTCGCCAAACGAGTATATCGCTATACATCGCAAATTGTTTCAGGGTATCTACCAGCATGCCGGAAAGATAAGAGATTACAACATCACGAAAAAAGAATGGGTGCTTGACGGAGCGACGGTTTTGTATGGCAGTGCCTCTGAACTGAGAGCAACACTTGAATATGATTTTTCGCAGGAAAAAATTTTAGCTATAAAGGGCTTTCTATGGATAGTATTATCCGTCATCTTGCAATGTTTGTTTCAGGATTGTGGCAAATACATGTTTTTGGAGAGGGCAATACACGAACGACGGCAGTATTCTTTATCAAATATCTGAGAATGCTTGGTTTTTCGGTAACGAATGATATATTTGCGGAAAATGCATGGTATTTCAGGAATGCGCTTATTCGTGCAATTTATACGAACCTGCAAAAAGGTATTTACGAAACGACGGAGTATCTTGAAATGTTCCTCAGAAATCTGCTTTTGTATGAAAAAAATGAACTTTACAATCGAAATTTGCATGTAAGTGAACAGTGAAAGAGGTGTTGATAATGGCACAAGTAACTTTTAGCGTCCGCATGGATGAAAACTTTTAGCGTCAATTTGATGATCTGGCAGCATAAACCTTGTGGCTGTAGCGATATATATCATAGGGACTATCTACCGTTTATCCTGCATACAACCACCAACAGATGTGAGAGGTTATGCACGATTGTGTGGAATAATTATTAGTTATTATTAACCAATTTTTATGATCTTAATAATTTATCAATTTCGTCAAAATCCTCGTCTGGAGCATTTTGCCTTTCTTTTGTATAATCTCTGTATCCCAAATTAAATTGCTGGATAAAACATACATATTTAATCTTCATAATGCCCTTTGCAGGCTTTCACTATTATTTGGTTATCAGACATTTCATATATAAGGCGGTTGGTTTCGTCTATTCGCCTGCTGTATAGTCCTGATTTATTATGTTTTAGCAGTTCAGGTTTCCCTATACCCTGCAACGCTCCGTCCCGGTTTATGCTCTTTAATAGCTGATTGATTCGCTTTAGAGTTTTCTTATCCTGTTCCTGCCATTCTGTGTATTGCTTCCAGCCAGTATCTGTAAATAAAATGTCTATAACTTCAATTCTCCATGGCTTCCAGTTCTTCCATAGCTTTAACCACTACTTTTCCGGTTTTCAGTTCTTCCTCTGATTTATTCAGCATAGCAAGGTATTCAGAATTTCGCTTTGCTTTCTGTAAGGCATTGTATTCAGCCTCGTTTATCATGTAAATATTTTCATTTCGTGGCCTTGAAATAACAACGGTTTCCCCCATGCTGATTTTGTCACACCATTCTTTAAAATTGTCCCGGACATTTGCTGATTTTACTGCTAGCATAGTTTTATACCCCCCCCTTGAAAAACGTACGTTTTTTTGTATTGATTTTTGTACTATAATTATATGGTTAGTATATTCCAGTGTCAATAAAAATAAAAAGGAAAATTGTCCCGGCGTTCTATCTTTAAAAAGCAACAGTTCAGCCACGCCCCTTTAACAAGCCACAGACCGCCTGTAAAACAGGCTATCCGCTGCTAAAGCAGCTTCTGTCTGAGGCTTAAGGGGCGTTCCGCCCATCGCTGTCATTATGTGCTCATTCATGCAAGCATGATTCGCCCATAATTTGGGCGATGGCTGAACTGTTGTTAAAAATCCCGGTCCTGCTTTTTTTTCAGCAGCGTAGAAATATCAATGACATTCGGGTTTCCGTTGGAGTTATCTCCGGAATTTTGCTTCAAATCATTTTTGGAGTGCTGCTTCAAATTATCTTTCGAGTTTTGTTTCCGCCTGGTTTTCCTGATATTTTCTTTTCTGGTGTTTTTGTCAGCAGATGTTTCTTTCTTCACAGCCGCGTCGGCGGTTTTTTCCGATGTTCCGGTATTTTCGTCAGATTGCGGTTTCATGGTGTTCCCGTCTACCGCAGGCTGTGTTTCGGTTTTCTCGTTGGCATGCTGCATGTCATTTTTCCCGGAAACAGGTTGCTTTTCGTTTCGCTTGCCGGCAGGCCGTTTCCCGGTTTTTGGGAATGACTGTATTTTTCCTTTGAACCAAAGCGCAAAGTTCCCGGCAAAGGCCAGCCAGTCGAGATGCAGCCTGCGCATGACGATATCCAGGACAAAGAGCAGTACGGCTAACACCAACAGCGCCTGCGTAATGTCGGTCCGCGAAATATTTCCGTCCAGATCAGTATCAAACACTTCTTTCGGCTCCGTAATATAGCGGCCGCCGATTTGATCGACAAATCCGTTCAGATTGTTTGTGACCTCCGCATAGCGGTATTCCTGCGAGTATTGCAGGACGGAGGCGGTATTGATATTTTTCACGATCTCTTCGCCGTTTTGCTTTCTCAGGCTGATGCTGTAGACGCCGACTTCGCTTACGTCTGCTTTAGCGCGATATTTGCCCGGGGAAACCGCTTTCAGAGTAACTTCCTGCTGTTCCCCGTTTTCATCGGTGAGGACGGCTTTCACTGCCGTATCGGCCGTGTATTCATCCGTTCCATAATCTACAATGATCGAGGAGGCTTCCTGCGTTACCTGTAGGGTATCGCTGCCGAGGTCGGAGTCGGAAATGGTCCAGTCGATGATATTCCGCCAAAGCGCAGGATAGTTTTCCCATCGTGCAAAATTTCCGGTCCATGAGTTCGTGCCGTCGCTGTTCCAGGCGACGCTGCGGCCCAGTCCGTACTGCCATACAGTCAGAACGGGGTCTTCCCTGTCTGATTCGAGCAGAACCGTAGAGGACGGTTTCGGCGTAGCGGCAATGTATCCTAACAGGCTCGGGCTGCCGTTTGTGAAAATATCTTTTAAGATCTCATGTGAATTAACAATCGTCGGGACGAACTCTTCGTTAATCAGGTAACTTTTGGAGGACAGATACACTTCCTGCGCAAAAATACGCGGCAGGCTTGTTCCGGCGTCGGAGTAGTAGTATCGTCCTCCGCCGCTTTCGGCGAGTTCCGTCAGCATTTTGCTGTCAGCTTCCGTTCCGATTGCTACGGTGGACAGCGTAATGCCGCTGTTATTCATTTCCTGAAGCACGTCGCTGTATGCATGGAATCCGTCCTGTCCGTCCGTCAGTAAAATAATATGTTTTAAAGAAGCGTCGGAATCTTTTAATTTGTCTACGGCTTCCGCCAGCGCCGGATAAATGCTTGTTCCGCCGTTTGCCTGGATTCCACCGATGTTTGCGGCGATCGCGTCTTTATCCGTAGCCGGCGTCAGAGGAACGGCCCAGGTAAAACCGTTGTCAAATGCAAGCACGCCGACTTCGTCGATTTCCCGCAGGGAATCCAGCGCTTTGGTCGCGGCCTGTTTGGCGACTTCCATACAGGAGATGCTGCTTTGCTGCGTAGAAGGGGAGGACATACTTCCGGAATGGTCGATGACCATCGCCATGGCAAGTTTCGGAATTTCTTTTTCCCCCTCCAAATCCATGGATACCGGAAGCACGGTTTCCAATGGAGTGTTTTTGTAATTGCCGAGTGCGAAGCTGTTGCTTCCGCCGATGGCGATCAGGCCGCCGGCATAGTCTTTTACGTAGGTTTCCAGCGTGTCCAGAAATCCCTCCCGCAGGTCGTCGGCATAAACGTCCAGCAGCACTACGGAACTGTATTGGTTCATATCCGCAATCTGTCCCGGTACTCCGGCGGGCGTGACCAGGTCATAGTCAAAATTACAGGCGTCCAGGATGTGTGAAAATTCTGTCCCCTGTCCGGCCATGCCCTCTACAAGAAGCACTTTGGCGCGAGCTTCTACCGTCGTAAAGGCGCTGTAAGTGTTGTTGACCGAAACAGTATCGTTTTGTGATTCTACGGTGACGCGGTAGCTTTTCAGGCCGCCCTCCACGCCCTCGTCGGAAAACAGGAGCTGATTGTACCCTTTTTGCAGCGTCACGTCTTTTTGACCTTTCAGGGTTCGTCCGGAATAGAGGGATACGGTAGCGTTTCCGGCTTCCGTGGCATAGATTTCGGCCTGTACCTGAAAACTGTCGCCCTGCCGTATTGTTTCCGGCAGGCTGACGTCGCTGACGTAAACTTCGTTTTTGACAGAACTGTCGTAGGTGACGACGTCAAATTCGATATTGCTTCCGGAAAAAGAGTGGGCGGTGTTTTCGATCGTTCCCTCGTTTTCGGAGCCGTCTGTCAACAGAACGAGCCGCCGCGCGGTATCGTCGGGAAAGAGCGCCAGAGCGGTTTGTACGGCCTGCTCCAGGTTGGTCGCGCTGGCGGTTACTTCGGACTGGAAAGCGGAAAATACTTTTTTGTCGCTGACAAACTGCTCGATTCGGGCGTCGGAGCCGAACACGACGATTCCGGCCTGGTTTTCGGCAGGCATATCCGCAATAGCGTGCCGGACAAATTCTTCTTCCTGTTTTTGTACGGCGTTTGTGCTGTCGGACAGATCCACAAGGAATATCGTGGTCGTCATGTTATTCTTTTTGTGGACGGAAACGCCCGACAGGGCAAATACGGCCAGCGCCAGAATCAGGCAGCGCAGAGCCGTCATGCCGATCCGCCGGCTTAAGACCCGGCTGCGTATATATTTTGAAAACCATATGATAAATACCGCTGCTATCGGCAGCAGGATAAGCATCCGGGGATGCGCAAATTCCAAATACATACAGTTACTTCCTCTCTAAAATAGTTACGGTTACCCGTATATCCGCTGTTTGCGGCTCTTTACATACCTGTTATGGTTTTCCTGTGATCAGGAGGATTTTGCATAAATGACCCATTCGGCAGCCATCAATATCAGCAGTATAACGAGAAAGAGATTTCGCAGCTCTGTGGCGCCGGCAAAATTTTGGCCGTCCTGGATTTCCTGGTCGGAAGCCATGTCCTGTGCGGAATTGACGGAGGATTCCTGTCCGCTCGGGAACTGAACGGCAAACGCCTGCTCTTTTACGCGGCCGTTTTGCTCCTGTGATACGTGGTAAACGCCGGTTTCGGTCCCCTCCAGATAAGAGCCTGCCGCTTCCGAAGCGGCGATTTGCTGTACGCTGCCGTCCGGAAGCCGCAGCGTCAGGTCGGAACCGCTTCCCATGCCGTGAACGAGAATACTTTCTCCGGCCACGTAGGAAGTTTTTTCGGTCAGGCCGCCGTCCAGAAGATAAGAAGAAAGTTCCGATATTAAAATCGGAAATTCCGCCTGCAGTCCGAAATCCGTCTGATGCAGGTCGAATCCGAATACGGCGATGCGATGTCCGTTATAAATTCCGTAAAAACCGGCGGACTGATCGTCTGCCTGCAAAAAGGAAGCGCCCCAGGAAGGCAGTTCATAAGTGTTGGTTTCGTTGACGCCGAAAGAAGTATCTGCCGTATAGGAAGTGATCTCTCCCGGCAGGATTTTTAACGTCGTTTCCGTCGCTTTGCCGGAAGCCGAAAACCATTCTTCATGCGAACAGTGGAAGAACAGAAAATTTCCGGTTGCCGGCAGTTCATCCGGCAACATTCCGTCAAAAATATACAGGTCGTAACCGGAGGCCTCTTCCGTGGCAAATACGCCGGGGTCGGAAGTACGGTAGACGTCGACACCAGACAGGTTGGCAAAGGCTTTTTCCACAAAAAGATTGGAATTGCTGAAAAGCAGGACACGCATGGCGTGTTCTTCTTCCAGTACGCACCAGGCCGTGTTATCTCCGGCCAGCGCATCCGGTGCGTTCAATTCTGCCCGCAGGGAATCCATGGCTGACAGCGCAGCCTCATCCTGTTCAAAATAGACGGAAACGGTTTCCCCGGCAGGAACCGCAGCGTCTGCGATTTCCAGAAGCTGTTCTTTTCCCTGTCTGTCGGTTCCGTATAAATTGACTTCCTGCGTGATATCCTGTTTTCCGTAATTGGTTACCTGGGCAAGTATAATAAATTTTCCGTCGTTTTTACTGTAATTTAAAGTATCCAGAGAGCAGTTTTCCGTTTCCGTACAGAAATTTTCCACCTGCGCTTCCAGATTTCCTTTGTCGAATACGGTGTCCGTATAAAAGACAACCTGTGAGCTTTCTTTCTGGCTGATGCAGGATTGTACCAGGCCCAGAGAAGAGGACAGATCGCCTGCAAACGGCGTCTGTTCGATGCTTTGGATCCTGTTTTTTATTTCTATGCCGTTCTGGCTTCCGGACAGCACAAGCACTGCCTGCCGGTTTCCGCTGACGATGCACACCGCGCTGCCGGCGGGCAGGCTGTCCACATAGGCGCAGGCGGATTCTTTCGCCGCTTCCAGACGGGTCTTTTCCCCGTCGTAGAGCGTATCCATGCTGGCGCTGTTGTCCAGTACGAGCACGGTTAGTTCCGTTTCCTGTCCGCGTCCGGCCAGCCATGGACCCATTAGAGCCAGAATAAACAGCAAAACAGTGATAATCTGCAAAATCAGCAGCAGATTTTTGCGCAGTTTTTCCCATGGTTTTGTAGCTTCTACGGTGCGGTATACTTCCCGCCAGAGCATTATGGAGGAAAACTCTTTCTTTTTTATATTCTGCTTTAAAAAATAAAGCAGGATAATTATCGGCACCAGCGCGAGAAGCGCCAGAGGCCACCATACATGTATACCCACTTATCCGAACAGTCCTTTCCCTTTGAGTATTTCAAAGACAACTTTTTCCAGGTCTTCATCCGATACGATCTGCTGGTAGACGCATCCGTAGCGTTTGGCCAGCCGCATGAGGCGCAGGCTGTGTTTTTTTAAGGTTTCCCGATACATGCGGATGGACTGGCGGTTCATGGTGACACGGACAGCTCCGTTGGTTTCCATATCGAGAAGTTCATAAGTGCCTTCTTCGTCAAAATCCACCTCTTCCCGGGCAAGTACCTGTATCAGGTAGATTTCCTGACGTTTATAAGCAAGGTAGCGCACGGCCTCTTCCAGCCCGTCTTCTTCCAGGAAGTCGGAGATCAGGATACAGATTCCTTTTCCGTTCAGGCTGCAGCGGCGCACCGCTTCGTTCATCCGGGTTTCTCCGTCGAAAGATACCTGTTCCAAATTGGTTAAAAACCGCTCAAAACTGCCGCGCCCGACGACCGGGGCGGTTTTTCCGAGCCTGCCGTCGCGAAACGTCAGCACTTCTACACGGTCCAGATTTTTCAATACCAGCCAGACAAAAACAGCGGCCAACCGCAATGCCATGATGGATTTTGGGGATTCGCCGTATCTCATGGAAGCGCTTGTGTCCAGAAAAATGTGATATCTGGCTTCTTTTTCTTCCATAAACTGTTTGACGTACAATTTGTCCAGCCTGCCGTATACGTTCCAGTCGATACGCCGGATATCGTCGCCCGGCAAATATTCCCGGAAATCGGAAAATTCTACGGATGAGCCTTTGGCAGAAGATTTGCGTCCGCCGCTTTGTCCCTGTTCCAGACGGATGTGCATCGCCAGTTTTAAAGCGTTTAATTTTGAAAAAAACGTTGTATCAAATATTTCACTCATATTATAGTCCTGTATTTTTAATGATTTCGTCGATCAGCCGATCTGTGCTGACGCCGTCTGCAATCGCTTCAAAGTTTGTAATAAGCCTGTGGCGCAGGGCAGGATGCGCGACGTAATCGATATCTTCAAAAGCTACGTTGTAACGCCCCTCCATCAATGCGCGCGCCCGCGCGGTTTTTATAATCGCCTGGGCCGCTCTCGGACTTGCTCCGGCCGTTACGTATTTGCGTACCGCTTCCGGCGCGCCGCTTACTTCCGGATGCGTGGCTACAACAATCGACAGGGCGTAATCCATGACCGCTTCCGATACCGGAATCTGGCAGATGACTTCGCGCATGCGCAGGATTTCTTCGCCGGTAACGACGGCGGTCAGTTCCGGGCGTTCGGTTCCGACCGTAATCGCCAGGATTTCGCGGAGTTCGTCTTTGGTAGGAAATTCGATATACAACTGAAACAAAAACCGGTCTAACTGCGCTTCCGGCAGCGGATAAGTACCTTCGTTTTCGATAGGGTTCTGGGTAGCGAGAACGAGGAACGGCTGTGGAAGTTCGTAGGTTTTTCGTCCGGAAGTTACCGTTTTTTCCTGCATGGCTTCCAGAAGGGCAGCCTGCGTTTTCGGCGTGGCGCGGTTGATTTCGTCCGCCAGTACCAGTTGCGCGAAAACCGGTCCCGGTTCGAACTGAAATACGTTCCTGCCGTCTTCTTTTACGATCAGGCTCGTGCCGGTCACGTCGGCAGGCATCAGATCCGGGGTAAACTGAATACGGGAAAAACTCATCTGAAATACTTTGGAAACCGCCTTTACCAGCTCCGTTTTGCCAAGTCCCGGAACGCCTTCCAAAAGTACGTTTCCGTCAGACAGGATGGACAGGATCAGTTGTCGGATTACATCTTTTTGCCCGATGATTGCCCGCCCGATTTCCGCTTCGCAGTTGTTTATTTTGGTGATGATCTCTTTTATTTCCTGTTCGTTGATTTCGCTCACGTTTTTTCCCTCCTGTAGGATTTATTTGTTTAATTCTTCAAAATAGGATTTCACAATATCCTGCAGTCCGCCCGGATAATTGGAACCCTGAACTTTGGACATTGCCTGTTTGCTGTAGGAACCGAGTACCTGCTCATAATTGACGGAATTGCCGGACCAGGAAAGCGACGGTCCGCCCTGGGAGGCGTAGTTTTTCCCTGCCGACGGTGAGCCGGTCAGATTGCCGTCGTCGCCTGTCTGATTCGGGACGGCTATCTTTTCGCCTTCAAAAGAAATGTCTTTTTCATAGCCGTTTTTACTGCCGTAATTCCATCCGGTGCCGTTTCCATTTCCGGAACCGCTGCCGTTACCGTTACCGTTGCCGTTACCGTTACCGCTGCCGTTACCATTTCCGTTACCGTTACCGCTGCCATTACCGGAATCGCTGCCATTACCGTTGTTGCTGTCAGAATTGCTGCTGCCGTTATTATTGTTTCCGGAGTTGTTGTTTCCGGAGTTATTATTTTTGCCGGAATTGCCGTTATTGTCGGAATTATTCTGGGCAAGAACCGTTTGCGCCTGTTGTTTGATTGCGCCGACGGTTGCTTTTGCAGAAGCAAGCTGCGAAGAAGTCAGGTTCCCGGATTTTGCCAGGGAAGCGGCGTTTTCAAGCTGTTCGGATAATTCGCCGTTTTCTGCTTCTTCTGCCAGTTCTTCTAACGCTTTAGCGAGTTCTTCTAGTTCCTGTTCGGATAATCCGCCGTTTTCTTCGGAGCTTTCTGCCTGCTCAAGCAGTTCTTCTGCTTTCTCAGCCAGTTGTTCCTGTGTTTTCGCATTTTGTAACTGTTCCGGATCCGGGGAACTTTCTTTTTGGCTGTCGGTGTGAAGAGAAGACGCCAGTTGTTCCATTTTTTTCTGAACGGAGGTGTTTTCCGTTTTTTTGGCGGCTTCGGATAGCTTATATTCTGCCCGTTCCAGGGTTTTATCCAGTTGTTCCTGTGTTTTCGCTTCGTTTAACTCTTTTTGGAGCTGTTCCAACAGTTCCTGATATTCCGCGAGTTCTTTTTCGCTTAAGGCATTCGATTCCTTTTCTTCTGCCAGTTCCCTGCCGACCTGTTCAATTTTTTCTTCTTCTGCCGTTGCCTTTTCGGCGATTTCATGTGTTGTTTTTGCCGTTTGTTTTGCCGGAGAAAGAGCGAGGGCGCTAATAACTAAAACCGCGCCCAAAAGAGCCGGAACCAGGATGCGTTTTCGTCCGATCCTGACCGGAAGTCTTTTGGATACGGAGATTTGTGATAAACGGTCTAGCGTGTCTTTTTTCTGTATTTCTGCAAAAAATCCGTCTTCATGCAGCAGTTCCAGAGCCGTGACGGTGCGTTCTTTCAGGCCGGTCTGATCCAGGATAAGAGCGGATTTTTTTCTGTCGGGCCGGGAAATGACGGCCCATACAAAGGCGACTGCAAGTGAAGCGCATACCGCCCCTGCCGCCCAGGCATGGACGCTGTACCATGGAGTAAAATAAGAAATGATTTCAAATACGGCGCCGGCCAGAATACCGGCCGGTGCGCACTGAATCAATTTATGGATAAGATGCCGGACGAATACCCATGCCTGCAGACGGCTTATAAATTTTTGAATTTTCCGGTTGTTATTCACATCTGTGCCCTCTTTATTATTACATTAATTTCCAGGTTATTTTGTCATTATATTGCTGTTTCTATTTTTTCTTCTTTACCGGCTGTAAAAATTTGTCTTTTTTGCACATCATATCCAGATGGCGAACAGTCAGGAAAATGAACAGTACGCCGAGTGCCGCCGTGACAATAAAACTGAAAACGTACCAGTGCTCGGACATGGCGACCAGACCCGGCGCGGAGGTTCCGAAGACACCGCCGCTCAAAAATTCGTGCATACAGCCAATGCCGGTGTAGGTGTGCAGCAGCGAATCTACAAATCCGGTAGCAGGATTTAACAGCAAAATGGAATGGAACCATCCCATCTGGACGGCAGGCATACTGCCGGCGGCAGTCGTGGAATTGGACATTGCGGTCATTAACGCGATGTTTTTTCCGGCGTAAATACTGCCGACAACCGCCAGTGTCCCGACGAAAAATGCCAGTTCGATTACCATTGTCATGATAATTGACAATATTGTTTTCTTAAAAACGGAAGCGACCCATACGCCGATCGTGCCGCAGAAAAATGCGCTCACGAGAATTTCCGCAAGGAAAACAAATAAAAATCTCCACTGGATTCCGCCGTATATAAATGCAATCGCCATGGCGGGCAGGCTGCTGACGACAAAAAGGATCACATTGCACATAGAGGAAAACAGCTTTCCGAGTACAATTGTGAGCGAACTGACGGGAGCGGTCAAAAGCAGATCCAGCGTCTGCCGTTCCCGTTCTCCGGCAATGCTGCCAGCGGTCAGTATAGGTATGATAATGCAGATCAGTACAAGCTGCATGAATGCAAGGACAAAAAAGACCATGGTCAGTGCGGAAAATTCTACGGATCCGGAGAAACCGGATGCAGATCCGGCGAGTATTGCCAGCGCAACGATTGCCATGATTCCGCTGTAAAACATTAATGCAATTGGAAATTTGATACTTCTGGAACCCAAAAGCAGTTCCTTTTTTAAAATCGGATTTATTTTCATGATTGCGCACCTCCCTGATTTTTCTCGTTGGTGAGTTCCAGAAACAGGGATTCCAGGTTTCCTTTCTCTTTGTAATAGCTTTCTACCGGAATGTCGGCAGCCATCAGGCGTTTCAGCAGGTTTGCCGTTTCTGTATCGTCCCCGGTATAATCGGCAACGACATAATCTTCGCGTACGGATACCCGTTTGGTATGCGGGTCTTCTTTTAAAAACTGTACGGCTTCCTCCTGCCGGGATAATACGCGTACATGAAGCGGATGGGCATGCATGGCGCGCATCTGGATTTCGTCTACGGTTCCGTACATCAGAAGTTTTCCATGGTTCATAATGCCGATCGTATGGCACATATCTGCCAGTTCCGGCAGGATATGGGAGCTGATAATGACTGTTTTTCCCATGGAGCCGAGATTTTTTAAAATTTCTTTCATTTCAAATCTGGCTCTCGGGTCCAGTCCCGACGCCGGTTCGTCCAGAATCAGCAGTCCCGGGTTGTGTACGAGGCTGCGTGCCAAACAGAGGCGCTGCTTCATGCCGCGGGAAAGGCTGTCGACATAACTTTCTGTTTTATCAGACAGGTTAACCAGATCCATGAGCTGTAAACAGGTTTCCCGCGCTTCTTTTCCAACAATTCCATAGAGAGAAGCGTAAAATTCCATATATTCCAGCGCTTTCAGATTGTCGTATACGCCGAAGAAATCCGGCATATAACCCATTTTCCGTTTTACTTTTTTGCTGTGTTTGATCGCGTCGGTGCCGTCAATGAAGACGTTTCCGCTTGTTGCGGAGAGCAGTCCTGCCGCGATTTTCATAGTAGTTGTTTTTCCGGCTCCGTTATGCCCGACAAAACCGAATATTTCTCCGGGACTGATGTGCAGGTTCAGGTCGTCCACAGCACGGAAATTGCCGAAGTTTTTGTTTAAATGTTCGATAGTAAGCATTAGTTTCCACCTCCTATTACGGTGATTGGCGGTGCGTAATCGCTCTGATTCTGGCTGCCGGCGATAAATTTCAGGGAAATAATGCCGTCTGATCCCATATACGGGCATCCGTCCTTAAACTCTATCAGGCTGCTGTCTGCAAATAATACGTCGTATTCGCCGGTTTGCTGGTTTAATCCGAGGATGGTGACTTTTCCGGTGCCGCCGTACATGGAGGTGTCTTCCTCCGATTTCAGGAAAGCGTATACCTGGCTGATATTTTCGTGGACGTCAAAAGCTACTTCGACTTCGTCGCCGTTTAACCAGCCGTCGCCGTCCCAGCCGGACGGATTTCCGATTGCATACTGATACAAATTCACGTTGGAAGCGCCCGGGTAATCTTCATAAGCGGCCGGATCCCGACGAACCAGTATCGCCGCTCCTTTTTCTTTCGTTTTCTCCGACGAAAAATAATTTGTTTCCCATTCCGGCAGATAAGCAAATGTGTATGCGCTCATATCGTTAATAGAACTCAGGTAGTTTTGCCCGAATATGTTCCATGCATTGTTAAGCTGCGTTAATTCCCGCTGTTCTTCCTCGGAAGCCGGTGAACCGTTTATGTTATGGTAAATGGAAGAGAAAGAGTCGTAGGAAAACTGAAACTGTTTATTGTCAGCGACATCAAATTCTTTGGTTTCTCCGGCTTTCATGGAGCCAAGTATGACCATACGGTTGTGCGTATATACGGAAACGCCTTTCAGGTCGTATCCGCTGTTATTTGTCACGCTGCCCTTGATTCCGGAAATCGTATTCGTGATTGTGGTTTCCAGGCCGTTATTTTCCGGAAGCTTCGATTCGGCGGTGCAATCTGCTGTAAAATAGGAAGATTCAAAGGTAACGCCGTTGCGGAGGCCAAGCTGATATCCCTCTGGAAGCTCGCGGACAGCCGTTTTGTAATTATATAAATTTTCATTATTGGAAGAAACTCCAAATAAGGAGATATTATAATTGTTACCCGGCACTACCGACAGGTTGGAAAGCGTGTTGTTTAAAGTGACGGTTGTTCTGGAAGCATTTGGTACCTGAATACCAATATACGCTTTTTGGGAGCGTCCGTCCGTTTCCGCATCGTAGTAAAAATCGGTTATGGAAGCCATTTGCGGTTCATGGATCCGCATATTTCTACTGAACAGAAAGACTCCTCCGGTGACAGCGACGGACAGTACCGGAATAATAACCCATATGAAACCGCGTTTGTCAACGGCTTTTAAAATCAGGTACAGGCCCGGGCCGACTAAAACGACAAATACAATAAATAATATTATAAATAATGGCATATTCGGTTTCAGAATTTCATGGAGAGAATCCAATGCGTTGGAAAGCGTCCATGTATCCATATAGTTTCCGTAGTTGAGCTGTTCGATGCGCTGTATTCCGTATCCGGTGGCGGATTGTTCCAAAAGAATCTTTGCCATATCGCCTTTGGCACTCCAGCTGTTGACCGGTTCCATTCCCAGATTAAAAGCGGTTACGATAACCCTGCCCTGTCCGGCCGGCTGCGCCCAGATCAGTTCCGGATTGGACAGGACGTTTTCTAACGGCGCGCCCTCGCTCATCGAAAGGGTAACGACGCCGTCCGTTTCTGCAAAAGGAACTGCGGCGGATTCTTCCGGAGGTTCTGCCAACAGCAGTTCGCCGCTTTGCGCGGCGCCAACGGAACCGTTTACAAAACCGTCCTGGAATCCTGATAATGTCTGCTGATAATCAGAGCCGGTGCCGATGATCAGGATGCCTCCGGTTTTTACCCAGCTTTTCAGAGCGTTTAACTGTTCCTCGCTCAACGCAGACGTGTCATAACTGTTAATGACAAGATAACTTAATGGTTCCAGACTGGACGCCTGATCCGGGAAATTATCTTTTCCGAGTTCTATCACCTGTGTGATTCCGGTATAAGTGCCGATATGGACGCTTTTTCCGTCCATATAATTGAGGGCGGTGAAATCATCGCTTAAAATCCCGACCAGCGCGTTTTCGGCGGATTGGCCCTGCAGGGTGATATCATAGTTCAGGACCGTTTTGCCGGCGGTATTTTCCAGTTCAATCCGGAGCGGAGAGATAGAAGATACATTTTCCACGGAAGTGGAAATGGTTTTTTCGGTTCCGGCTGTGAGCATAACGTCTTTTTCATAAGCGACGGCGTCACGGGAAAACTGTTCGCCGGGAACGATAACCCGTAAGATTCCTTCAAAATCATTGTTAATGCTTTCCACATATACGGTTAGCGGAAGCGGAACACCGGGTTTTGAATATCCGCCTAATCCCGGGACCGCACGGATATGGAAATCGTCTGTCGTTAATTCCATCTTCTTCTTCGACGTACTTTCTGCTTCGGATGTTTCTGCTTCTGTAGCTTCGGATGCCTCCGGGTTTGTATCTGCCGACTGTGCCTGCGCGGCATGGATTCCTGTCGGACTCAGCGTAAATATCAGTAACGCGATACAAATGGCGGCAGTTTTCAGGATTGTTTTTCTGATCTGTGCCAAAATAATTACTCCTCCCTGTTTTTGAGTCATACCCTGTCAGTTTGCTGCAGGATATTTGATTGTAAAAATCTGTTGCGGATATTATAGCAGTAATTGTTTAAGATAAGAAGAGGTGATTCTTAAAGTTTTTTTAATTCAGAGGAAGAAATACGAAAGGGCATCCCCCGACTTATAAGTCTGGGAGATGCCCTCTGATATTCCTGAATACGATTTTACTGCGCTGTATCCGCCTGTCGGATATCTACGTATCCAGTATTTAAGGATTCTTCCGAAAATTCGTATGCGGAACCGGATGTGTTAAGAGAAAGGTACATTTTATCCAGTTCGTCCGCATTGACAATTTTTGCCACATGCAAAGTGACGGTTTCGCCCGGCTGGAGCGATGAAATATAGTTTTTGTTTTCTTCGCCGCCGCGGATATCGAAATAATCCATTTCTCCGAAGCCGCCGGCCCTGCCGTAAGCGACAGCATCTGTCGCATCGTCGCCGTCCGTTAATGCCCTGTCATAAATTTCATAGCCGTTGTCAGTTTCCGTTAATCCGACAAAGCTGGCAAAGAAAAGAATATCTTTTAATTCGGCGTCGCCGGTATTTTTATATTCTACGGTGGCGTATACCAGTTTTTGGGCAACTTCTTCCGTGCGGGTTTCTTCGTCTATCGTATTGATGCCGTCGCCGGATTTGATATATTTGATGCTGTTATTTGCAAGCGTTCCGCTGCTGTCTAATTCATTTAACAGGTCGGAGTCCGTGAATTCACTGTTTAACAGGGACAGATCGTCCGCAATTTGTATGTCAGTAACCGTTGCTTCCAGGTCGGTTGCCATGATCCATTCGCCCTCCGGAGTAGTGGCGGATGCATTTACCGGGAAAGCCTCTCCGACGGCATGCATATTCTGCATTTCTTCTCCGGAGGCGGCCAGGCGCGCGTCTATATGCTCTGTTTCCGGATTTATGCTGTCGCTCCAGGCAACGATATCGGCAAGTTTTCTGGTTTCGCCGGTCGGCTGTACGTTGAGTCCTTCGGCTACTTTTATCGCGTCCTCTTTGGTGACGTCGTCGCCGACATACATTTCCACGATCTGCCAGTAACCAGGATATGCAATATAGATGCGTTTATTAAAGGCCTGGCCGGTTTTTTCCAGGTAAATGGCGTTGTTGTCGTTGATTTTTATTGATTCGCAGGCAGCAGTATTGGTAATTGTCGGGAAATTTTCTTCGGAAAGTTCTTGATCCATTGCAGATGTGGCAATGGATACGCCGCCCTGATAAGGGGTTGCTTCGTAGAAATACTTGTCTGAGCCATCGTCTGCGGCGATCATTCCTTCCGGAAGATATGTGGCTTCCATGGACAGAACCGGTATTTCTTCAGGTACGGAAACCGCTGCACCGGAATCCTCGGCCTGTGCGCCGTCTGCCTGGTCGGCAACGATACCGGCTTTTATGCCGTAGCCTCCTTCTTTTTGCGTCTGCCAGCGATAGAGCCTGCTTCCAGCAAATGTGGTAGTGCCGACGGCGATTGTTGCGACAAGAGCGGCAGCAATGATTTTTTTCCACGGTGCTTTGCCGCTTCTTATGTCGCTTATGTGTGAAGGGTGTTTTCCGGACAACTGCTGCTGTACTTCGTGTTCAATCATGGCACGGATGTCTTCCGGGATGGCCGGATATTCCTGTTTTAAATTGTTGAACGAAGTATTGTTTAAGTTTGTTTTGTTTATATTCATATATGAACTACCTCCTGTTTCATGTCTTGTATCATGTTCTGTGTAATTTCAGTGAAATGACGAGCTGGCTTTGCAGGGGGCGCTTTGCCGGTCTGCATATGCGTCATTCACAGCCAATTGCTTTTTTAGCCTGCCCCTCGCTTTGTACAGCCGGTTTTTGATGGCGCTTTCCGTTGTGTCTTCAATGACGGCGACTTCTTTAATACTGAATCCTTCCGCATAGTAAAGGATTACCGCCATACGCATATCTTCCGGAAGGTTAGAAACGGCCAGATACAGGTCGGTATAATCCTCCGCTTCATAGGAGGCCGTATCCGGGATAGATTCCAACGGAATCAGCTTTTTCTCTTTTCTCATAATGGCGTAACATTCATTTTTTAAAATGCGGATCAGCCAGGTTTTTGCGTATCGGTCGTTTTTTAAAGTATGAAGATTTGAAAATGCTTTTACTATTGATTCCTGTATGGCGTCGGCACAGTCCGCATTACTGCGCAGCAGCGTTTTTGCGACCCGGTACAGGCTGTCTTCTGATGCAATGATCAGGCTCCCTAATCGTTCCTTTGTCATATTAAAATCCTTTCCGCTGGCCAGCTCATTTGTATTTGTCTTACATAAGTTAGATGCATATGATAGCGGTTTAGTCTCCGTTTTTTTTATTTTCTTTTAAAATGCTTCCTGTGAAATAATATTAGCATGATTCTAAGAGGATTTGTAATTACATATATTTTTATAAAAACATTTTTGGGAATGTTATGAAAAAGAAATTTTTAAGATGCGCGGTTTTAGTGGAAATTGGCGCAATTTTATGCTGTTTGGGGGCAGTTTTTCATATGCAGGGAAATTCGCTGCCGGTTTCTGCGTCCGCAGAATCGGAAGAAGAGGACTTTATCAAATGGGTGGATTTTGATGTTTCTTATGAAGCGTTAAACGCCGCTTATGAGTACGATTTAGAAACATACGGGCAGGACGTGCATGTGGAATGGATTCCGCTGCTGGCTTATACCGCGGTGCATACGGGAGGAAGTTTTTCAAAAGACGCGTTAAATATGATGAAAGAAACGAAAGAAAAATTATGCGCGAAAGAAACGACGATGGAAGAACTGACTTCCGGTTTGAAAAATTATGATTATTATCTGGAAGCGTACGATGCGGTACTGCACAGCTATTTGGGAGAAAACGGGGGGACTTACGGACTGCAGGTGTTTTCTCCGATTGCAAAAGGATTCCAGTACAATGACTATGACGATTTCGGTTCTTCAAGAGATTACGGATATTCCCGGCCGCATCTGGGGCACGACATGATGGGGCTGATCGGGACCCCGGTTATTGCCGTGGAAAGCGGGACGGTGGAAGCGCTTGGCTGGAATCAGTACGGCGGCTGGAGAATCGGAATCCGCAGCGACGATACGAAACGCTACTATTATTATGCGCACCTGCGCCAGGACCGGCCTTATGCACAGGGGTTAAAAGAGGGCGATCGGGTAAAGAGCGGAGATGTTATCGGTTATATGGGCCATACCGGGTACAGCAAAAAAGAAAATGTCAATAATATTGACAGCGTGCACCTGCATTTCGGAATCCAGTTGATTTTTGACGAATCGCAGGAGGACGGCAACGGGGAAATCTGGATCGACTGTTATAATCTGACGCGGTTTTTAAGCAAAAACCGCAGCGAAGTAATACGCGACGATGCGACGAAAGAGTGGAAACATGTGGAAACAGATGACGATGCGGCGAAAGAGCAGAAACGTGTGTTAACAGATGACGATGCGGCGAAAGAGCGGAAAGGTGCGGAAAAAGAGCAAAGCGGGGAGCAAGCCGAAACAGAGCAAAATGGGGAGAGGGAATCTGCCCTGTAACTCTCACTTGCTCTGCAAGTGCCATCCGGTAAAAAGATGGAGGTACAGGCTCATTGACTTTTTGAGTCTGGCTGGGCTGAAAAACAGATTGTTGGATAATTTTATGTATGTTATAATCTTCCGCTGGAGTGGTCGTGTTACAAGGTGGTGAGCCTCCCTCGAAAGATGGGAGGCAACCACTTTTGGGCGGTTGCTCCTTTTCTATACATATAACATTTCTGTATTTGAAGATCAACTGCGTTTTTTGGAATCAAGCGGAATTATTCCTGTTACATTTCTGGCACACAGTCAATAAACAGACACCATTTTTGACACCGTTTTTCCGGGATTTTACGGTTTTTAGTGGGATAAGATAAAAAGAAGAAACGCCGGAAATGCCCACAAACAGGCACTTACAGCGTTCCATAAAGATTGATAAAAGCCATACCATAAAAAGTAGTGGTAATTAATTGTGAATTAATCCAGATAATCGACTTTACCGCTGCCGATATGATAGTAAGCGCCGTATACTTTCAAATTTTCGTTTTCTTTTGTATTCAGGCTTTCTTTAATGGTGTTTACGGCTCTGTCGACATTCAGGCAGCATGCTTTGTATTCGTCTTTTTCTTCGCCAATGGCCTCCAGGATTTCATCGGTTATGAATTTGGTAAATCCTCCTGCACCGCCCTGTAACGCTGCCCCTACCGCGCCGCAGTGTTCATGTCCGAGTACAACGACAAGATTGCTGCCCAAGTGCTCTACGGCGTACTCAACGCTGCCTAACTGGTGCTTATCCATTACGTTTCCTGCTACCCGGATGACAAACAGTTCTCCGATGCCTGCCGAAAAAATACTTTCCGGGATTACCCTGGAATCGGAACAGGTAATAACAACCGCGTAAGGAATCTGTCCTTCCTCACAGGTTTTCTGACGGATCTGCGGGGAAACGTCACCAGGATTTGATTTTGCATCCAGATAACGCTGGTTGCCGTCTTTTAATTTCTGTAATGCTTCTGATGCTGATAAATTTCCGTTATGCATAGTTTTCCTCCGTTTATTTATTTTTGTTGTTGATGTATCCAGTATAACATAAAAAAAGTGGGAGGCAAAAGAGTTTCCGTAAAATTTATTAAATTTCTTTCTCCGGTTAATAAACTTAATAAACTTGCGGTAAAGTACAAAAAATGGTAAAATAAATAAAATCAAAAATAAAAATACAAAGAAATTTTTCTGACGGGATCAGACTATATGGGAGAGAATTTATGAATAAAAAAATATATCCGGTATTGGCGGGAACGATAATGGTTTCCATGCTTACTGCCTGCGGCGAAGGAGAAAATTACGAAAAACTTTTGGACAGGGATTCACCGGTTACGGTTACGGTCTGGCACTATTATAACGGCGTGCAGCAGACACAGTTTGATGAAATGATCAGTGAGTTTAATAATACGGTCGGCAGTGAACAGGGAATTATCGTCGAGGCTTATTCCAAAAATTCTGTCGGGGAACTCGCAGACAGCGTGATTGCTTCCATGAATAAAGAGCCGGGAGCGGATGAATTGCCGAATATTTTCGGAACTTATGCAGAAACCGCTTATCAGATTGACAAGCAGGAGATGCTTGTGGATTTGAGTAAATATTTTACGGAAGAAGAATTGTCGGAATATGTGGAACATTACATGACGGAAGGCTCTTTTGGTGAAGAAGGGGCGCTTAAGATTTTTCCGACGGCAAAGAGTACGGAAGTCATGATGGTCAATCAGACAGACTGGCAGGAATTTGCCGATGCATGTCAGGTGACGTACGAGGATATGTCTACCTGGGAAGGGTTGACCGAAGTATCTGCGAAGTATTATGAATATACGGACGGACTGACGCCGGACGTCCCAAACGACGGGAAAGCGTTTTTCGGCAGGGATTCCGTTGCAAATTATATGATCATCGGCGCCAGGCAGTTAGGGCATGAATTTGCGTCCGTATCGGAGGACGGAACCGTGGAAACCGGGATCGATAAAGAAACGGTAAAGAAACTCTGGGATAATTTTTATGTGCCTTATGTAAAAGGATACTTTCATGCGGAAAGCAGGTTCCGTACGGATGATGCGAAAATCGGTTCTATTATTGCCCTGATCGGTTCTACAACGGGTGCTTCCTATTATCCGGGCGAAGTGACGATTAACGACGAATATACGTATCCGATTGAAAACGTGGTGCTTCCGGTTCCGAATTTTGAAGGGAGCGATCCTTATATCGTTCAGCAGGGAGCGGGAATGTCCGTCATTAAGTCGGATGAAAAAACAGAATATGCCTGCGCGGTATTTTTAAAATGGTTTACGGAGTCAGAACGGAATATTCAGTTTTCCGTCAATTCCGGTTATTTGCCGGTAAAGACAGCGGCGAATGATTTTGAAGTGATCTCTGCTTACTGTGAAGAATCCGGAATTGATGAAACGATGATAAATACTTTCAAAACAGCTATTGATGAGATAAACGGATATACGCTTTATACGAGTCCGCCTTATGAATCATCTGCCGCCGTAAGGGATTATCTGAATGATATGATAGAAAGTACGGCAAAAGACGCCCATACTGCCGCGCAGGAGAGGATTTCCGCCGGTGAAGACAGAGAGAGCGTGCTGGCAGAATATACAGACGACGAGGCGTTTGATACCTGGTTTGCAGATTTTGAAAGGGAGTTTCATGAAGTGGCAGGTGAGTAAGTTGCGCAATGAATTGGACGGCAGGCGGGAAAGGGCGAAAAAAAGCGCTTCCCTGCTTTCAAAAATAATGGTTCCGATGATTATTCTTGCTTTGCTTCAAATTTGTGTCTTTGCCGGATTAGTGGCTTTAAACGGGGGTTTTTCCTATATAAAAAAGTATTCCTACAATTTTCTGACGGAAAAAACTGTAAACAGGAAAAACAGTGTAGAAAACATGTTGAACCAGAAACCTTCGTTCGTTTATGAGAAAGCGGAAGAAATAAACGGCATTGTGGAAGAGATTCTGAAGCAGGAAAATAAGAAAGCGGCGGACGTACAGACAGATAAAGAATTGAATAAGCGTATTTTGTCTGCCTGCTCCGAGCGGATGATTTCCCTGATTCGCCAGGCAAGAGTAAATGATTCGTATATTATACTGAATTCGGGCGATTTATATGACGATGGAGATACCTGTTTCCGTACAGGATTATATTTCCGTGATACGGATGTGCAGGAGAACAGTATATCCGATTATAAAGATATTTTTATGGAAACCGGGAGTTCGGAGATTGCGCGTGAGTTGGGACTGGCGTTTGATTTTGACTGGTCGCTTTATCTGGACGTGACGGATACAGAAAGCGGCAATAACGACTATTTTTATACGCCGGTTGACACGTATGAAGACCACGCGGATCTTCCACTTTACAATCTCGGATATTGGAGCGGCATGTCGAGTATTTCTGCTTCCAAACAGGGAAGCATAAAGTATACGCTGCCATTAGTGTCGGAAGACGGTACGGTATATGGGGTAATCGGTATCGGGCTGCTGGAAAAAACGATTCAGGAAAATATTCCGAATAACGGCTTCTTTTCGGAGGGAACATGTTATATTATCGGGACAGATGTCAAAAACAGCGGGCAGTATGTACCGCTGCTGCATCAGGGAGCCGTGTTTGGCCGCCTTGTGACGGAAGATACGGTATTGAATACGGAACATCCTGTAGAACATAATCTGTATGATTTTACCGGCCGGAACAATGAGGAAACGATCGGAAGTATTCAAAAATTAAAAATTTACAGTTCCGGTTCCCCATATCGGGATCAGAGCTGGGCATTAATCTCTGTGGCGGACAGAGAAGTGATACTCAGTATATACAATGCTTTTTTACGGGTGATGTGGATTGCCATAATTGCGGCTCTTGTGATCAGTGTCGTGATCGCGCTGCTTGTCAGCAAAAAAATCAGTATGCCTGTGGTAAAAATGGTAGGAAAACTGAATAAGAGCCACGGCGGAAACGGGATCGTAGAGTTTAATTTGTCTGGGATTTCCGAAATTGATGAACTGGCTTCTTCAATCGTAAATCTTCAGGTAGACGTACTGGAAAATGCTTCGAGAGTATCCCGCATTATGACGGTGTCCGGCAGCAGGATCGGTGTCTTTTTATTTGATCCGCACAGCAAAAATGTGTTTGTGGGAGAAAGCCTGATCTCTTTGCTTGGATTTAAAGAACTGCCAGACCGTGACGTAACGATTTCGATGGAAGAATTTAAAAAACAGCTTCAGGTCATTGACAGGAAAAATATTATTTTAAGCCTGCCGTTTTTTGCGGACGGGGAGAGCAGTAAACAGCCGTTGAACGACAGCAGGGAAATTTCGTATACCGATACCGACGGCAATGTGGTCTGGTTTAAGTTTACGTTTACAGGCGACAGCACAAACGTGATGGGACTTGTCCAGGATATTACCAATACGGTAAAAGAGAAAGATCTGATCGCTAAAATAAAAGATGCGGAATATACGGCGAAACTGGAAGAAGCGAACGCGGCGCTGCAGGCGGCGTATGCTTCCGCCGTGCAGGCAAGCCATGCAAAAACCGATTTTCTTTCCAGGATGAGTCATGATATCCGTACGCCGATGAATGCAATTATCGGAATGACGACAATTGCCGAAAATTATCTGGATGACCGTGCGAAACTGACGGACTGTTTTCAGAAGATTTCGTCTTCCAGCCATTATCTGCTTGCCCTGATCAATGAAGTATTGGATATGAGTAAGATTGAAGCAGGAAAATTTGTACTGTCGAAAGAAGATATTAATCTTTCAGAGCTTCTGGATAATTTGATTGAGATGATACAGGCTCCCGTAAAAGAAAAGAATCACAAACTGAACGTTCAGATACATGATATAGAACATGTTAACGTAATCAGCGACAGTCTGCGGCTGCAGCAGATTTTTATGAATATTATGGGAAATGCCGTAAAATATACGCCGCCGGGAGGACAGATTGATTTTTCTGTATCGGAAAAAGCGGCTGGTCAGAAAAAAATCGGATGTTATGAGTTTGTTTTTTCGGATAATGGAAAAGGGATGAAGCCGGAGTTTCTGAAAAAAATATTTGAACCGTTTGAACGCGAAGAAGATATCCGGGTCAGTAAAGAACAGGGGACCGGGTTGGGTATGACGATTACTTATAATATCGTGAAAATGATGGACGGCGTTATTAAAGTGGAAAGTGAGGTCGGCAAAGGTACTACGTTTACGGTGACGCTGTATCTTCCGTTTAGTGAGGCGGAACCGATATTCCAGGAAGAGTTGAACGGCTGCCGGGTACTTGTCATAGACGACGATAAAGAGGTATGTATCGGTGCATGCGCCGTCTTAAAAGATATCGGCATGGATGGCGAATGGGTATTGGACGGACAGACGGCAGTTGAGAAAATTTTGGAAGCTGCGCGGCAGGGGAATGATTTTCAGGCTGTGCTGGCAGACTGGAAAATGCCCGGTATGGACGGCGTGGAAACTATAAAAGCGATACGGAAAAATGTCAGAGAGCAGATTCCGGTCATTATTTATTCTGCTTATGACTGGAGCGTGATTGAGCAGGAGGCCAGAGAAGCGGGAGCGGATGCATTTTTAAGCAAGCCGTTGATGAAGACAAAAGCGGAAAACGTCTTTAAGTCTTTGCTTGGCCAGAGCCACAAACAAAAATCAAATACGATGAAAGAAGAAGATTTTTCCGGCTGCCGAGTTCTTCTCGTAGATGATAATGAACTGAACCGTGAAATTGCAGCGGAGATTTTGGGTATGGCAAATCTGGAAGTGGAAATAGCGGAGAACGGAAGGGAGGCAGTAGACAAATTTGAATTGTCCGCTCCGGGTTATTATGATATGGTGTTTATGGATATACAGATGCCGATATTGAACGGCTACGATGCAACGAGAGAGATACGCGGTCTTCCCCATGCGGATGCGAAAACGGTTCCGATCGTTGCAATGACGGCAAATGCTTTTGCCGAGGATGTCCGAAATGCACAGGAAGCCGGCATGAACGAACATATTTCGAAGCCGTTAGACGTAAAGCGGCTGTTCGAAACGTTAAACAGATGGATTGGACAGAAAAGGGAAAAATGATATAATGGAATCCGCAGATAACAAAAACCGCAGTTTTAATTACGGAAGATAGTGAATTACAGAAAAATAGAAAAGGGATGATAGTATGAAAAAGAAAAATAAGACTAAAGGCAAGAAAAACTTAAGAAGAAGTACTACGACCATGGAAGAAGCGGTAAAACAGGCATTTTCAGGGCAGGAGGAACAAGAGGAGCCGATGGAAGCAGAAGAGGAGCAGGCGGAAGAAGTACAGATGGAAACGGCGCAGGCGGAAGAGGAGCAGGCGGAAGAAGTACAGATGGAAACGGCGCAGGCGGAAGAGGAG
>JAAWJJ010000030.1 GCA_022796875.1 Eubacterium sp.
CTATGGTCAAACGACAGAGATATTATGAATCTCTGGATGCTGCAGCTTAGACATGAATATCCTTGTAAAAAAAGTGTCAACCAATATTGACAATATCAAATTTGCACACCACTGCAAATACGGCCGCGAAAAGAATCAGCCCAATTCCAATATCGTATATAATTTGATTGATATCCGGTTTTTTTGTTTTCATACAATTATTTCCTTTTCGTATACATCTTTCCTGTATGCGGCATACAAACTATTTATAAAACGGAGTGAAACTATGAATACTACTTTTTCTGAATTAAAACGCTGTGCCCGCAAGTCTTTGACCGGACATTACAGAGTGCCATGCTACACTTTTTTACTGGCCATTCTATTCACAACGATACTTACGGTAATTCTGGAATCTGTTTCCGGAATCGGTACTCCCGGCTATACCCCGGGCCTGTTTCAGTATATAATCTATTTCCTTGCCAGCTTCTTTATCAGCGTCTTATCCACGCTGCTGTTGTGCGGGCGTTCCAGAATACACCTGGAACTGACTGCCGGAAACGCCGTATCCAACAGGGATTTATTTTATGCTTTCCGGTTTCACAGCAATAAATTTATTCTGGCTTCTATGCTGTTTTCGCTGGTATTGTTCCTGTGTTCCCTGCCGGTCAACTGCATCTATCTGTTCCCGGCTTTTCGTGAGAATTCCGTATACACATTGGCCTGGTATGTCCTGGCCCTTGCCGGCGGAATCATAGCGTTGCTCTTTTCCCTTGCTTACGCGTTTGTTTTCTTTCTGTTGATCGAACGCCCGGAAATTACCGTACCGGAAGCGTTCCGTGGAAGCCGGGAACTGATGAAAGGGCGCAAGTGGAAATTTTTTGTACTGAATTTAAGCTTTATTGGCTGGTATTTACTCGGTATCCTCTCTTTATGTATCGGCTATGTATGGATCATTCCGTACGTGATGCAGACCTATACTGAATTTTATAAAAATTGTCCTGAAAAAACGAAATAGTTACATGATATTGTAAAAGAAAGGCTGCCGTACCGTTTCGGTACAGCGGCCTTTCTTTATTCATGACAATAGAACACTCGCGAAGCGTGGATTCTATTGTATGGCATCACTCAATTCTTACGTTTCATCCGGCGTAACAATCGCCTCCCCGACAGGCGCTATGGAATCTTCCGCCGTCGTATCCGGAGTTTCCGGTGCGGTGCCGGTCGGACTTACCGATGGTTGGGTAACCGTGAAATCATGTGTCGCTTCATCAGTTTTCTGATTGTTCGGATTAGTCACTACCCATTTCACCGTATAGGTTCCTGCCGCTGCAAACCGATACTGTTTCATGTTTTCCACTGGCACTGGTACATATGTGCTGTCGTCTGCATCCTTTGCTTTTACATAAACGGCAAGTTTCGGATTGATGCCGGCCGTATATGCGTCAAACGTGACATATGAGGAGAGATCAACCGGCGTATCTTCTGCTATCGTAAAGTCCGTATCCGTCAGTCCCTCTTTGATCGAAATATCCGGTGTCGTCGTATCTTCTACCCGGATCGTATACGTCTTCTTAGCGATTCTTGCTTTATTGTTCGGGTTCGCTACGGTATAGGTAACCGTATAAGTTCCGGCCTTATTCAGGTTCAAAGTCCCTGTATTTCCTACTGCTACCGTTTCTGTTTTTCCATCGGTCCCGACGCGGGTTATGTTGATTGCCACCTGATTCGTAATCACTCTTCCGCTGACCAGTTTCGCGCTTAATCCCCTTGTCAGATTAACCGTACCGCCGACAGCAGCCGTTCCCGGCAGGTCAGGCGTCTGCAGTACCGGTACAGCCGTATCTACTACATTGATCGTTACTGTTTTGACCGTTTTCTTTGACGTCCGGTTTGGATTGGCTATCGTATACCGTACTTTATATGCGCCTGTCTTTGTCAGTTTGTAAGATTTCGCCGCTGCCGCGGATACCGTTTTGTAAGTATTGCCGCTGTTCGGCTGGCTGACTTCAACTTTTATTTTGCTTGTCAGCGATTTTTTGGATACGGCATATTTGGCGCTGACGCCCGTCATAAGGTTGATGGTAGAGTTGTATTCTTTCGTCTGTGTTCCCGGTACGGTAAGTTTTGGCGCCGATACGTCCAGTACCGTATATTTCGTATATTTTGTCGTCTTTTTCTTACTGGTCGGGTTGGTGCTTACATAGCGTATTTTGTAAGTTCCCAGTTTTGTAAATTTGTATTTTTTCGATTTTGAGGTTGATAATTTCGTGTATGTTTTTTTATCCGGCCTTTTTACGGAAACAACAATTTTCGAAGTCAGGTTTTTCCCGCTGACCAGTTTTGCTTTTATACCTTTGCGTAAGTTCACCGTCTTGTTATAATCTACTTTTACGGTGGATTTCACGCCTGTCAGTTTCGGCGGTTTCGTATCCCGGACGGTTATTTTCAGCACTTTCGACGCACTGAGTTGATTTGCCGGGTTTTTCACCGAATAAGTAACTCTGTATGTACCCACTTTTGACAGTTTCAGCTTTGACTTTTTGTATACTTTTGATTTTTTTGATCCAGGTGCTTTTACCTTGACCACAATTTTGCCTGTCAGCCGTTTCCCTGTCACAGCTTTTGCGCTGACACCCTTTTTCAGGTTGTAGGTACTGTTATACTCTTTCGTTCTCTTGGACGGAATCCCTTTCAGGATCGGCTTTGACATATCCTTTACCGTAAAGGTAACAACGGTGGACGCCGTCTTTCCCACTCCGTCAACTACGGAATAGGTGACATTATAAGACCCGAGCCTTTTTGTATTTACTCCTCCTGTCCAGGTAATGCTATGCGTAATATCCGAGCCGGTGGAACTGGCCGCACTGATGCCTGCCAGCGGATTCCAGACGGAACCGTAAGCAATTTCCCGCGGCGCCCATACCGTACTGATCGACGGAACCGCGCTTCCGTACGGATTTGCCGGATCCGGGTCTGTCGGGTCCCAGCCCATGCGGCTGGCCGTGCTTACTTTGACTACGTCAGGCTTCCCTAAAGGATCGTCTGCTGCGGATCCTCTGAAAATAACGACCGTCGTTCCGCTCGGACAATTATCAAAGATCCATTTTGCCGCGGCGACCGTCAGGCGGATACAGCCGTGCGAAGCTGTCGTCCCCAGTTTGTTAAACTCCCTCGTGGACTGGCTGGCCAGGTTTCCGTTTTCATAATACCAGACGGAATGGAACAGCACTCCTCCGTAAATCCGAGTGCAGTACTGCCCGTAAGACGGGCCGTCCAGCGTATGCCAGCGATATTTCTGGCTCGTTGAATACGTTCCCGGCTGGGTTGCCGCGCCTGCGGAGCAGGTAAACGCCGTTACCGGAGCGTTATTTGCGCTGTTGTATACCGTTACAACATTGGTAGACAGGTTTATTCTGATAAAATATGAACCTGCCGCTTTTGCCGGCTGTGGAAAAATTGTAATTACCATTACTGCAATCAGCAATACGGCTATCACTTTTCCCAGCCATGTTTTTTTCTTTTCCATTTCTTTCGCTTCCTTTCCCTTTATACAGGTTTGATATTCCAAAATGTTCCGTCCGTTCTCCGCGGACAGAACACCGTATTGTCTGTCTAAGTTTTCAAACACTTTCCGGTTCCGTTAATTCTTTATATGTATCGGCAAACCAGTTTTATACTTTAATTACTATAAACGCTTCCCTGCCAAATATCAACTTTTTTAACAAAAGTTAAAACATATTTAATACTTTGCCGGTACAATAATAAAAAAGACTGTTCCACAACAGCAGTATTTTACGGGATATGGCCTTTCTGTCAAAAGATAATACCAAAATCTTGTATATATACTGCATCATGCAACAGTCTTTTTCCTTATTCTGGGATAATTTTGCCATGCAACGGCTTTCATCTTTATTCTGGAATAAATTTGTCATGCACCGCCCGCATCGCGTAATCGGCATCAACTTCATCCAAAAGTACCGTGATCCTGATTTCTGAAGTCGCAATCATGCGGATATTAATCCCCGCGTTGAACAACGCTTCAAACATAGCTGCCGCTACGCCCGGGTTCGACTGCATCCCTGCACCGACTACGGATACTTTTGCAACCGTCGCGTCGGATTCGATTCTCTCCGCCGTCAGCCTTGCCTTATTCTGTTCCAGCAGGGCAACCGCTTCCTCCACATCATCCCGTGAGATTGTAAAGGAAATATCCTTTTTATCATCCCTTCCGATTGACTGTAAGATTACGTCTACATTAATATTCTTTTTTGCTAACAGGTTAAATATTTTAAAAGCGATTCCCGGCTGATTCTGTAATCCGATCACAGCAATCCTTGCTGCGTTTTTATCTACCGCAACCCCACTGACAAGCATACTTTCCATACCTTCTACTTCCTCCTTTACTACTGTCCCTTCCGTTTCATTCAAACTGGAGCGAACGACCAGCTGCACTCCGTACTTTTTCGCCATTTCCACAGACCGGTTATGCAATACTTTCGCTCCTAATGTAGCCAGTTCCAGCATCTCGTCGTATGTGATTTCCTCTAACTTTTTGGCTTTCGGCACAATACGCGGATCTGCGGTATATATCCCGTCCACATCCGTATAGATTTCACAGGCGTCTGCATGCAGCGCCGCCGCAAGAGCCACCGCCGTCGTATCGGAACCGCCGCGCCCTAACGTCGTAATATCGTCATATTTATTAATTCCCTGGAACCCGGTGATAATCACTATCTTCCGGTCGTCCAGTTCATTGTGTATTCTTTCCGAGTCAATTCTTTTAAACCGTGCGTTTCCATATTTTTTCGTCGTATGCATAACGACTTGAAATGCATTTAAAGAGATCGCCGGAATCCCCATTGCGCCAAAAGCCATTGCCATCAAAGCTACGGAAGTCTGCTCTCCGGTTGCCAGAAGCATATCCATTTCACGTTTTGAAGCGTTCGGGTTAATATCTTTCGCCATTTCAATCAAATGATCCGTCGTTTTTCCCATTGCCGATAGCACTACAACAACATCATTGCCGCTTTTATAATCTTCTGCACAGCGTTTTGCAACGTTAAAAATCCTCTCTTTATCGGCAACGGATGTCCCGCCGAATTTCTTTACTACTAACATACTTTCCTCCTGATTTACAATTGGCAGCTTATTTCAACAAACGTCATTTATTCCTGCCCGGTAAACAAATAATCAATCAGCCTGTGCCCTTCTCTGATCAGCCTGCCGGACGCCTCTGCCGCTCTTTCGTTATATTCCTGTTTCCGTTTTTTCCGGTTCGTACTGTCATACAGCAAATACGGCACATTTTCCGCCGTATGGGTGCGGATACAAATCGGTGTCGGATGATCCGGCAATACGGCCAGTCTGAAAGCCTCCCCGGCCTGTTCCATCCTCTGCACGATCCTGCTAATCAGACGTTGATCTAAATACTCGATCGCCTTTATTTTTTTCTCAATACTTCCCTGATGCCCCATCTCGTCCGGCGCTTCCACATGGACGTATACAAAATCATACCCCTGTTTTGTCAGCACGTCAACTGCCGCGTCCGCTTTCCCTTCATAATTCGTATTTAATGCACCGTTTGCACCCTCTACCGTAATGACTTTCATCGAAGAACCGACCGCAATCCCTTTTAACAAATCCACTGCGGAAACCATAGCGCCCTTTTTTTTTGTCTTTTCTTCAAAAGAAGATAACGCCGGACGTGTTCCGGCTCCCCAGAACCAACAGCAGTTTGCAGAATTTTTTCCGGCTTTTTTTCGCTCTGTATTTATCGGGTGGTTTCTCAAAATATCATAGCTTTTTTTCATCATATCCAGAAGAATTTTATCCTGCGGAAGATTCAGACCGATTTTCTGCCCCAACACATCATGCGGCTGGATCAAATCCAAAACGGAACCGTTCTCCCAGATCAATAAATGGCGGTAACTCGTCCCTGCATAAAACCGATAGCTTTCATTTTCCAGTTCTTTCCTCACGGCTTCTAACAACTCCGCCGCTTCCTTTGTTTCAATTTCTCCGGAACTGTGGTCGATAACCGTCTGCTCCTCAAACGGCACGTTCTCTTCCGAAAGCGTGACCAGGTTGCAGCGCAGCGCGATATCCGTCGGTTTCATATCCACGCCGATACTCAACGCTTCCAATGGAGAACGCCCGGAGTAATATCGTTTCGGATCATATCCAAGCACCGACAGATTAGCTGTATCGCTTCCGGGTTTCATCCCGTCCGGTATCGTATGTACCATACCGATCTCACCTTCTGCTGCCAGCCGGTCCATCGTCGGAGTTTCCGCGTATTCCAGCGGCGTCTTTCCTCCCAGCGCATCAATCGGCCGGTCTGCCATACCATCCCCCAAAACTACTATATATTTCATGTTATTTACACTTCCTGTCCTTTTCTCATCCCACCAGCAGTCCCTGTTCCGCCGATCATTCATTTTACATGTTTACGCACGTATCATCTGACGGATTTCTCCCAGGCGTTCCGCCGCTTCTTTATAATCGTATTCCGACATTTCCTGTGTTAAAAATCCGGTTTCGTCATCGATTCCCGGCACACGGATAATCTCCGCATCCGTAAATATTTTCTTTACTTCTTCCTCGCTCTTTGCCGTCCTTACAAAGAACCGGCAGCTCGATTTTTCATAATCGCTTAACTCCAGCTTCTTCGAACTCCATGCAACAAGAATGTTTTTATGCAAATGTTTGACAATATCAATAATATCCGCGATTACCGCGCTTGCAGTCGGCAGCTTGCCCGCGCCGCTTCCGTAAAACATAGCGTCGCCCAACACGTTTCCATGTACAAATATCGCGTTAAATACGCCGTTTACGTTATATAGCGGATGTTCGGCCGTAATCATGCGCGGCGCAACCATCGCCGCATAGCCGTTTTCTGTCTTTCTGCTTGTCGCCAGCAGTTTGATTGCCCTGCCCATCTGTTTGGCATATTTAATGTCCGTCGCCGTAATTTTGGAAATTCCCTCTGTATGGATTTCTTCAAAATCTACCTGGCGGCCGCATACCAGCGACGTCAGTATCGCAATTTTACGGCAGGCGTCGTGTCCTTCCACATCGGCCGTCGGGTCTGCTTCCGCATAACCTTTTGCCTGCGCCTCTTTCAGTACGTCCGCATAATCGCTGCCTTCATTGGACATTTTTGTCAGCATATAATTCGTCGTTCCGTTTAAAATCCCGGTAATCTCTTCAATTTCATCTGCGGTAAGTGATGAGTTTAACGGGCGGATGATCGGAATCCCGCCTCCTACGCTTGCCTCGAACATGAAATTAATGCTCTTCTCCCGTGCAATATCAATCAGTTCTGCGCCATGTTTTGCCACGAGTGCTTTGTTTGAAGTCGCCACGCTCTTTCCTGCCAGCAGCGCCCTTTTTACAAATGTATACGCCGGTTCCACGCCGCCCATCGCTTCTACAACGACCGCAATTTCTTCATCTTCCGCGATAATATTGTAATCATGCACAATCTTTTTCTGAATCGGATCATTTTCAAAATCCCGCAGATCGAGTACATATTTCACGGAAATTTCATCTCCGGCTCTTTTGGTAATGCTTTCTTTGTTCTTCTCTAATACTTCTACGACTCCGGAACCTATCGTTCCGTATCCTAACACTGCAATTTTAATCATTTTTTCTACTCCCTTGCCAGTATTTTAACATAATGAACTCCTGCTTCCGCTTCAATCAGCTGCATCATCTCCGATATATTTCCCGTTTCCGGCAATACATCGACACTTAACGTTAAAGAAGCGATCCCGTTGATTGGAATACTCTGATGGATCGTCAGAATATTCGCTTTAAAATCCGCGACAATCTTTAAAACATCCGATAAAAGACCCTGTTCATCATTCATCTGTACCACGATCGTAATCGTCTTTCCCCTGGAATTGTCATGAAACGGGAAAATATCATCTTTATACTTATAAAAAGAACTGCGGCTGATGCCGCACAGGTCTGTTGCTTCCTGCACCGAATCCGCTCTGCCGGAATCGATCATCCTTTTTGCTTCCACTACTTTTAACAGCACTTCCGGTACTGCTTTTTCCGTTAATACATAGAGCTTTTCCTGTTCTGCCATATGCTTTTCCTGTTTTCTTTCCTGATAAAAACCTTTCTGATTTGTTTGCCCATGAAACACATTTGTATTCACCCCAAAGATACTATCACATTATTTCGGTTTTTGCAACTGCTTTTGAAAAAATATTATCAGAACATTTACTGCATGGTTCCGGACGGCAGACGGCACAAAACATGTTGTCCTGCCTGTTTTGTCAAATGGAGGTTCTAATCCCGCCGGGATATTTTAAGGCCTCTTACGCAACCGTCCTCGATACGCCGTCCGGGCGTACTCGGACTTTTGAGGACATCCCTGTCCCCAAATTGCTGTATAAATACGGCGGGAGTAAGAGCCTCTCATTTTCCTGCACAAGGACAGTCCATCCTGTTTTGTGCCATCTGCCTGAAAACATCGGCGGTAAAATGTTCCGGCAACATTTTTGTAATCGGAAGAAACCGACGTACCGGCAGTTCCTACAGTTCCGTCAAATATTTCAGAAGTCTGGCAGAATCAGGAAAACGTTTCACAGACGTGGAATGTCAGGCCTGTACAAAATAATAACCAATTGTCCTTGTGGAAGAAAATGAGATTTTCTTAGCGCTCTGTGTGTGATCAGCAATTTGAGGACAGGGATGTCCTCAAAAGCCCGAGTGCGCCCGGACGGCGCATTGAGGGCGATTGCGTACGTAAAAGTAATCATGGCAGGGCGGTTAGAAAATCCATTTGATGAAGCAGGCAATTGTTATATTTTGTATGGGACTGACAGCATACCTGTGAAATCAGGTTTTTTGATGCCGCCAACTTCTGATAATATTTTTGCGCCGCTTCTACGACAACGCTTCCACAATTTTTGAAAACCCCATAAAATGGGACGCTTTCACAAGTACCGTATCCCCCTCTTTTACATATCCTTTCACTGCCGTGCCCAACTCCTCTATATCCGTATAATGGTAAATTTCCATCCGAGGATCTTTTGCCGCAGCCGCCTTTATTTCCAGGGAAAGTTCCCCGCACAAAAACAAAGCGTCTATCCCGGCTTCCGCCGCATATTCGCCTACCTGGTAATGAAGTTCTTTTTCTTTTGTTCCCAGTTCGCCCATATCACCCAGCACGGCAATTTTTCTGCCCGGCATGCCGGACAGAACCGACAGCGACGCTTTCATAGACATCGGGTTTGCATTGTAGCAATCGTCAATAACAGTAATTCCGCCTGTTTTGATAAAATTACTCCGTCCTTTGATCGTACGCGCATGTTCGATTCCCGATTTGATTTGTTCCGCGCTTAAACCCAACGCTTTACCGATACAGGCGCCTGCCAGTGCGTTCCATACATTATGGAGCCCCGGCAGCGAAATCAGCGCCCGGAATTTGTCTTCCCCGATTTCCATGGCGGCGGATACGCCTTCCGGGCCAAAATCTTTTACTTCTGTGGCTTTTGCATAAGCGTCAGGCGTTTCCATCCCGAAAAACAGCGGCCGGATCCCTTTTACGTCTTTCAGGGTATACAGCTTATCATCGTCGCCGTTTAAAACAATAACGGCGTCTTCTTTCAGAAAATCAAACACTTCGCTTTTCGCTTTGAGCACGCCGTCCCGGTCGGTCAGGTTTTCCAGATGGCAGCTTCCGATATTGGTCATGACAATAATATCCGGACGCGCAATCTTTGCCAGGCGGTGCATTTCTCCAAAATCTGAGATCCCCATTTCCAGCACGGCCACTTCATGCTCTTTTCGAATCTGAAATACCGTCAGCGGCAGGCCGATCTCATTATTAAAGTTCCCCTGCGTCTTTAATACCCGGTATTTTTCCGAAAGTACGGAGGCGATCATTTCTTTTGTGCTGGTTTTCCCGACGCTTCCGACTACTCCAACTACTTTAATCCTTGTCTGCCGCCTGTAATATTCCGCCAGATCCTTCAATGCCTGCGCCGTTGATTCCACATGGATATACGGTTCGCACGACCGGTCCAGCAGGCGTTCGCTTAATACGAACGCCCCCTGCTCTATCGCCGACGGAATAAAATCATGCCCGTCGGCATGTTCTCCTTTTAACGGTATAAAAAGCCGGTTTTTTCCTGCCGTCCGGCTGTCTGTCGTGACAGCTTCCACCGACAGGCTTTTTTCCTCCGCCTTTCCGTAATATGTTCCGCCGCATGCATCCGCGATCCGGCCCAACGTCATATTTTCCAATCCGCATCCTCCATCATTTTCACTGTTTTTTCAGAGCCGATTCCAGAATCTTTTCACATAACTGTCCGAAATCAATCCCGACTGCCTGGGCCTCCTGCGGCAGAAGGCTGATCGGCGTCATTCCCGGCAGCGTATTTGCTTCCAGACAATATACATTTTCTTCATCATCCATCACAAAATCCATCCTCGCATAGGATTTTAACCCCAGCGCACCGGCGGCTTCTTTCGTATAACGCTGCATTTCTTTTGTGATATTATCTTTTAAGTCCGCCGGGCAGGTTTCTACTGCGTTTCCTGCCTTATACTTATTTTTGTAATCATAAAATCCCTCGACTGGTTTGATTTCAATTACCGGCAGCACCATACCGTCTATAATTCCGACAGAAAAATCCCGTCCTTCGATATATTGCTCGATTATGACTTCCTCTTCATATTGGAATGCCGCTTCCAGCGCCTGGTCAAACTCATCGATGCTGTGCACGATTGATACTCCGATGCTGGAACCGCCGCAGCACGGCTTTACGACACACGGCAGGTCCAGTCCCGTATAATGGAATGCTTTGGCATATTCTCCCTGCCGCATGGTGATTCCCCGCGGCGTCGGGATGCCCGCCGTCAGAAACATCGTTTTTGTCAGCCCCTTATCCATCGCCAGCGCGCTTTCCAGATAGCCGCTCCCGGTATAGCGGATCCCAAACAGGTCAAATGCCGCCTGAATCTTCCCGTTTTCGCCGATTCCGCCGTGCAGAGCCATAAATACAATATCCGCCGCTTTACAGATCTCAAGCACCCTGCTGCCAAAAAAGCAGTCCGTCTGATCTTTCCGGCGTGCTTTTACCTTTTCCAGATCCGGCTCTGTCTGCGGCACGGCGTCCGTATGTACCGAATATTTTTCATCATTTGCAAACAGTTCTTCTACGGTTTCATTTCCTTCGTATCCTAAAAAAACATCCAACAGCAATGCTTTATGCCCGTTCTTTCTCAACGCAGCGCTGACCGTGCTTCCGGTCACCAATGATACATCTCTTTCTGTACTCAATCCTCCTGCCAATACAACAATATTCATATGAAAAACCCTCCTGTTTTCTTAACCCTGTACCCTTGCAATTTTTTGCGTCATACGTCCATTATAGCCATTCTTCTTTCCGTTTACAACCGCAAAGACAGTTCTTTTCCGTTTTCTTCACCTCCGGCAAAACCGACAAACTGTATTTCCTGTAAAACCCCTGCATAATTCTGATATTTTCCGGCTTCCTCCGACTGGCCCAGTTTTTCATAATCCTGCGACATCAGGCTGGTCAGTTCATACAGATCGTGAATCATCCCTTTCTGCGTGTTATAGCAGATCGCTTTCTCACATTCGGCAATTGATTCTTCAAAAAGCCGCTGCCTCGCATCCCACTCCGCAAGCGTCAGCAAAATGTTGGAGTACAGCCCTCCGCAGGAATCTTTCAACTGCTTTTTCTCCAGATAATCCGCTATCCGGCGCACCTGGTTTTTCGCGGTTTTGGTTCTTTTGCAAATATACTCGCAACGGCAGATTTTATACATAATTCTTATTTCCATAATGGTAAATAACCGGTTTTCAAACTGCATTTGCATGGAAAACTTCTGTACCGTACACTGCAGTGCTTCGATCAGCCACTTTTGCACCTGTTTTACCGGCTTGCTGCGTTTTTCTTCATATAACGCCCTGCACCACAGGATATACTGCCTTTCCAGCACGTTCCCACTATCCGTTTCTTTTTCATATTCATTGATCTTTGTCAGAAGTGCCGTATCATCTTTCCTGTCAAAAAGCCGGTCAATTTCCTGTTCCAACAGAAAACGGCACAAATCTTTTTCCCCAAGCAACGCCAGCTGCATCACATATCTGGCTCCGAGCCGCTCCAACAACGCTTCCAGCAGTCTGCGTCCCGGCGTCTGCAGCCCGTTCTCTATTTTTGACAATGTCGCCGGCGTGCAAATCCCTTCACAGAGCTGCTCCTGTGTCAATCCCTGCCGGATCCGATACTCACGAACCAAATCTCCCATTGGATAATAAACCATAACGCCCCTCCCCTTTTTCTTTTGTAATTCTCCAAACAATAAAACGCCGCGTTTTAAGGCTTTCTATGCTCGCGGAAATGAAAAAACCGCGGAAAGCAAATCTTTTTTCGATCTGTTTTCTGCGGTTTTCCATGTTCTACCACTATTATATAAAATTATCTTTTACGCCGCCACACGTGCCGCTTTGCAATCGCCAAAATACGTTTCCATTTTGCAAAAACCGACTATTTATTCTCCACAGCGCTCTTTTAATTCTTCCCAGCGGCGATCCAGTTCTTCCTGGAATTTGCCGATCAGATGCTCGTTTTCCGGTTTAAATAAATGCTTAAACCGTCCCTGTTTCTTTAAAAATTCCTCAATCGGAAGCTTATTTTTCGGCGAATAATTGAGAATCCATTTTCCGTCCACTACTTCAAAGAGCGGCCAGTAGCACGTTTCTACCGCAATCTTGCAGATTTCCATTATATCCGCCGCATCATAGCGCCATCCTCTTGGACACGGCGCCATAATATTCAGAAACGCCGGGCCTTCCGTATAGATCGCCCTCTCTGATTTCACATGGATGTCCCTGAAATTCTGCGTAAACGTCGTCTGGCCGACATACGGAATATTATGCGCCGCCATAATTGCCGCCAGATCTTTCCGGTACTGCGTTTTTCCGGCTGATTCGCTGCCGACTGGCGTAGTCGTTGTGTCCGCGTACATCGGCGTCGCCGAAGAACGCTGAATACCGGTATTCATATAAGCTCCGTTATCATAGCAGACATACGTAAAATCATGGCCGCGCTCCATCGCCCCGGATAAGGACTGCAAACCGATATCATACGTACCGCCGTCCCCGCCGAACGTGATAAATTTGTAATTGCTTTTGATTTTTCCTTTTCTTTTCAGCGCTTTGTACGCCGTTTCCACACCGCTCATCGTCGCGCCCGCATTTTCAAAAGCATTGTGGATATAGCTGTCTTCATACGCCGTATACGGGTAAATAAACGAAGACACTTCCAGGCAGCTCGTTGCATTGCCGATTACCGCTTTGTCTTCTTCATGAAGCCCGCGCAGGACGTTCCTTACCGCAATCGTTCCGCCGCAGCCCGCGCACATCCTGTGTCCCGGAGCGAGTCTTTCCGGCTTGCTCATTGTCTTTTTAAAATTATATGCCATTAAAATCTCTCCTCCAAATCCCTGACACCGATATACCGCGGTGCATATTCCACAAACTGTTCTTTTTCAGCCTCTTTTAACTCTGCAAATATCTGTTCCACATGCTCTACCAGCAGATCTCTGCCGCCCAGGCCATAAATATAGTTGATGCACGGAAGCAGTACTTTCCCTTTAAAAAGCGCTGCCGGCACTTCTGCTCCGAGCGGGCCACCCATATCGCTGAAGCTTTCCGCCCTGTCCATGATCGCCACCGCTTTTACGTTTTTCAGTGCTTCCGCCAGTTCTTCTCCCGGGAACGGGCGGAACAGGCGAATTTTAATCAAACCGACTTTCTCTCCCTGGTCCCTCAGTTTATCAACAACCACTTTTGACGTACCTGCCGCAGAACCGATAATTACCATAGCATATTCCGCGTCTTCCATACGGTATTCTTCAAACAGCCCGTATTTCCTGCCGGAAAGCTTTTCAAACTCCTCCGCCACTTCCAACACGACTTTTTTTACATTGGCTACGGCTGCCGCCTGGGAGCGTTTTGCCTCAAAATAATAAGGGGAAACCGAATACGGCCCTACCGCATACGGTTCTTTCTCGTTCAGCAGATAATTTTCCGGCTCATACTCTCCAACAAATCCTCTGACTTCTTTATCTTCTAACAGTTCGATATTTTCGATCGCGTGACTCGTGATAAAACCGTCCTGGCATACCATGATCGGCAGCCTGACGTCTTTGTGTTCCGCAATTCGGTAAGCCTGCACGAAATTGTCGTAAGCTTCCTGGTTATTTTCCGAATACACCTGTATCCATCCGGAATCCCGGGCGCCCATACTGTCGGAATGGTCCGCGTTAATGTTAATCGGTCCGGATAACGCACGGTTAACGACCGCCATTGCGATCGGAAGCCTGTCGGAAGCCGCTACATACAGTTCTTCCCACATAAAAGCCAGCCCGCAGGAGGACGTCGCCGTTACCGCCCGTGCCCCGGCCGCCGACGCGCCGATTGCCGCGCTCATGGAACTGTGCTCACTCTCTACCGGAATAAACTCCGTATCTACTTCCCCGTTTGCTGCGTAATCGCAAAAATACTGCGGGATTTCCGTCGATGGAGTAATTGGGAACGCCGGCATAACGTCCGGGTTTACCTGTTTGATTGCGAGGGCAATCGCCTCATTTCCTGATATTCTGTCCCTGATAGCCATTTTATTTTCCTCCCTCCATCACAATTGCGCCAAACGGGCAGGTTTTTACGCAAATACCGCAGCCTTTGCAGTGCTCCAGGTCAAATGCGCCGCGCTTTCCGTTTTCTACCGGAATCGAACTGTCCGGACAGACCGGCGTGCAGATCAGGCACTGCCTGCAGTTTGCTTCTATGTAAACCGGGGTTTCCGTTCTCCATTCTCCCGTGTTGAACTGTTTTGAGGTGCCGGCTCCGACAATCCCCATGCCTTCGGTCAGTTCCTGCCAGGCGGAATGTTCGTTTATTTTTGAAATATCTGTTGCCATTACCCTACCTCCGCTAATGTCATTCTGAGCGCTTTCATATTGCCTTCGATTACTTCCGGCTTCGACGCGAATTTATGTTCAAATGATTTTTGCATTTCCATTACAAAACGTTCCTCTTCCATCACTCCGCACACTTTCACGATCGCCGCCAGCATTGGCGTGTTCGGGAAATATTTCCCTAATGCGGCGACGGAAATACGTCTGGCGTCCACTAAATAAATCTTTCCTTTATATCCTTTTAACAGCGGTTCGATCTCCGCAATCTTCCGGGACGTATTGATCACGATCGCCCCGTCCGGATTCAGGCCTTTCGTCACATCCACCGCTTCCAATAAAGTTTCGTCCACGACGACTACAAAATCCGGATCGTAAATATTGGAATGAATCCGGATCACCTGATCGCTGATCCTGTTGTAGGCCGTAATTGGCGCCCCCATCCTCTCCGGGCCGTATTCCGGAAAACCCTGCACATATTTACCGGTTTCAAACGCTACGTCTGCAAGCAGCAGCGCCGCCGTTTTAGCTCCCTGGCCGCCGCGCCCGTGCCACCTGATCTCAATTGTTTCTTTCACTGATCGATCTCCTTCTTTCTATAATAGGAAATTTTATACGTTATCACTTTCATTTGACACGATATTCCTATGATATCATAATTTTCTTTCTGCAAAATACATTTGTCGCCGTAGTGCGGACGTTTTGTTTCTAAAAAAATCCCTGCATAACAGGAGTTCCGGTCCGCCAATTTATCACTATAGCCAAATATCCCTACAAGCATGGCTATTTTCCTCATTGCCTGCGAAAATAAAAGACTGTACTGACAGCTACGCTTTATTATAACGAAAAGCCTGCTGTTCGTACAGTCCTTTTTCTTTCCTGGTTTGACAAATTTTTCTTTAATTCCCTGTTTCTTTTTGTTAAATATGCCAAAAGCACCCGACATTTAACATTCTGGCTCAATCAAGCCATACGTATTTCCTTTTCTTCTATATACTACGTTCACTTCTTCGGTGTCCGCATTGCGGAATACAAAGAAGTCATGTCCCAACAAATCCATCTGTACGCAGGCGTCTTCCGGAAACATCGGTTTCATACCGAACTTTTTCGTCCGTATAATCCTGACTTCGTCGTCTTCCGTTTCTTTCTCAATAAATTCTTTCCGCAGGTTCGCGCCGCTCTGATACTGCGTTACCAGCTTGTTCTTATATTTTTTCAGCTGGCGCTCGATCACTTCTTCTACAAGGTCAATCGTCACATACATATCGTTGCTGACCTGCTCCGTCCGGATAATATTTCCTTTCATTGGAATCGTAACTTCTATTTTCTGGCGTTCTTTTTCCACGCCCATGGTTACATAAATGTCTGTATCTTCCGTAAAATACCTTTCCAGTTTCCCGAGCCGCTCTGTTACCGCCGCCTTAATGCCATCAGTTAAATCAATGTTTTTTCCTGTAATTGTAATACGCATAATATTCAACCCCTTTTTTACATTTTCTGACAACTGGAATATGTACAAACATCATCTTTGTATTTGTTTGCCATTTTTCACATCTGCCGTAATAACAGTATAACACACTTTTTATCGGTGCGAAACGTATTATTCAGATTTTTAGCAGAATTTTCATAATTGTCGTTATTTTTTATGAAGATGCAGAAAGGTACTGACAGTTTCTTCTTTCCATTTACATACTAATTCCTATAACAGGTACGGCGTTTTAACTCCTTGTCCATATCTCTTCCTCCATACATCACACGGATAACCGTAACTGTTTTTGTGGCCATATCCGGAATATAAAACACAAGATAATGGTCAACCGGAAAAACCCTGAGCTCTCGGCTGCGCTTTTCCATTCCGCAAAAAACAACCATAATTTTTAAGCGAAAAATAAGTCCAGACAGATGCAAAATCCCGCATTTTATTGTACAATTTAAGAAATAATACTTTTATATTACAAGGGAGAAAAAACATGCATAATACCGTACTTATTACAGGCGCTTCCAGCGGTGTCGGGAAAGCAGCCGCAATCCGTTTCGCAGCAGCCGGCTGGCAGGTTCTGATCAATTGTGCACGTTCTGCCGACGTCCTGCTGGACTTAAAACAGCAGTTAATTTGCCTTTACCATATCTGCTGCCAAGCCTATATTGCTGATGTATCCAGTGAAACTGCCTTAAACGACATGTTTTCCCGCATAAAACAAGACGGATTTGAGATCGATCTTCTGATAAACAATGCGGGAATTTCGAAAATCGGGCCGTTTCAGAATATGGACCTGGCCGAATGGTTGAATATGCTCAACACAAACCTGACTTCTGCCTTTCTCTGTTCCAAGGCGGTTCTTCCTGATATGCTGCGCCGTAAATCCGGGAAAATCATTAACATTTCCTCCGTATGGGGAAATACCGGAGCCTCCTGTGAAGCGGCATACTCCGCTGCCAAAGGCGGCCTTAACGCTTTTACAAAATCTCTGGCAAAAGAACTGGCTCCCAGCAACATTCAGGTAAACGCTATCGCCTGCGGCGTGATCGACACTCCGATGAACCACGTTTTTACCGAGGAGGAACGCCATGCCCTGATCTCGGAAATACCGGCCGGCCGTTTTGCCACGCCGAAAGAAACAGCCGATTTTATTTACCGTATTTCCGAATGTGGTTCCTACTTTACCGGACAAGTCATAAACTTTGACGGCGGCTGGCAGTAGCCGTCCGCCATCTTTGCATTTTCTTTTCCCCCTGTGTTTCACTTCAATCATCATGTAATGCGTTTAAGAGGCCCTGACACTCATTTTGCATTTCGCGAACAGTATTTCCGTTTTGAAAAGTTTCCGTTTTTTTCCGGCTATATTTTATATGATATACGCAGAGGTGAAGACAAAACATGACTTTTGGGGAACGCTTAGAAAAACTCTGCACACAAAATAACCTCACAAAAACACAGCTTGCAAACGAATTACATATTTCTGCCAGTACCTTAAGCGGATATCTGCACAACCGACGCGAACCAGACTACCAGACGCTTACCGCTTTTGCAGATTTTTTCAATGTCAGCATTGACTATTTGCTTGGGCGGACGGAATATACAAAACCACTGTCAGACAGTCTTACCCCGGAAGAAGGTGAACTGCTTGGCACTTACCGCACTCTTGGCAAAAACGGAAAAAACCTGCTGGTACAGCAGGCTCATTTATATGCCACCCATCTGGATAACTGATACTGTTATATAAATAATACTATCATCTTTCACTGCCAGACAAATTTCGTTTTCATTGCAGCTATAGTTTTATTTCCCCATGATTATTCCCGTTTTGGCTATTCATGTCCCATTTTTGCATGTGCATGGCATTTTCACGCTTCCCGTTCTCATGGCATTTTTCCGTTTTACTTCCCCATGTCTTTTTCCGCCTACAACTGTATGTACATACGTATCAATCCGAATATCAGCAGATGTACCGGATAAAATGCATAAAAGAAATATTTCATGGAACGTCCGCGTGTCCCGTCATAATTCCACAACAGAAATACAAACAGCACAACCGGTATCCATATCCATATATTCTGAAGCTCCCACAACATCAATACCACACCGACAGCGATTTGCAAAATCCGGTACCTCCGGCATAAATAAAAAGCGATAATTACCAATACGCCGGCAACACTGTAATCCGACTTTATCAGATACGCAGCAAACAGTCCGGCTAACATAATTGCAAAACGCAGCAAAAATATGGCAGGTGTCTTTCCCTGATATTTTTCCAAAAAAGCAATTACTGCCAGTCCGATCAGCAATGTCCAGTATACATTCTGATACTCCCAGCAGGGCGCTCCCCCAAATATCGCCAAATCAAACGGTATTTCCGATATCACCCCGAACAACAGCAGACGTCCGGCATATTTTTTTATATTACGTGTATGCAGCGCCCCTTCCACAATAAAAAAACAAAAGACGGGAAATGCCAGCCGCCCCATCGTACGCAAAAACATAATCGCTTCATAACAGCTTTCCTGCATTTCATATGACAACGTCGGATACAGGCAATACGTAAGTATGGACGCCGTAAAATGATCTATAATCATTGCAATGATTGCCGCCGTTTTTAACCCGCTCGCATGAAATGACATTCTACGCGGCCCTTTAGCCCTCATACTGCTTTCTTCCCTGATCTGTTTCTGCTTTTCCATTTACCCCTCCTGCTACAATGTATTTACGGATGACGCCGGAATAAAAATTCCTGATACTCACTGTTTTCGACATTATATCTTTTTGCGTTCCTAACGTCAACTTAAATTCGCTATTGAAAAATTCTTTCCGTAGCTTTATCATGGAATCAGACAGGAACTGCCCGTATTTTAATCATATGAAAGAGCAGGCTCTTTCATAACAGGAGGTAATTTATGACAGATACAACTTCAATCTTCACCAACGAACATATTTTGGCCTGGTTAAGCTATTTTTCCAAAGAAGCCGACCTGAATCTTGAAAAAGTAAAGATTATGGACATCAGCATAAAAAATAAGAATGTGATTCCGACCGTGGAATCCAATAAACGCGTACTGATTTTTGCCGACGCCGGCTATCCGAATTTTTTTTATGACCTGTGGGCGGCAGGACTCGGCGAATGTGACATCTGGTTTAAAACCGGACAAATGCCGGAGGGAAGCGTTTCACGTACCAAAATACGCAACTGCATTAACATAGAATTAGACGGGCCGTGCGTCATGCTGATTATAAATACCGCCGCGAAAAGCCCTTACAAAATCGGCATCCGCAACGATAACTTTTCAAACGGCCCGATCCGCTATGTCGGAAATGAAATCCGCGCCGTTATTATGAGCATGCTGCATGTGGATACGCAGGATACGATCTGTATTATCAGCGGTGAAAGTATTGCGGTCGAAGCCGCCATGATTGCCAGCGAAGGGACGATTCTTTCCGTGGAATATGAAAAAGGCGACCGGGAAACGATGGAAGAAAACGTCGTAAAATTCGGCCTGCATAACGTGGAAATTATTCCGGACGCTACCGAAAAAACGCTGCAGAATTACCCGGTTCCGTCCCTTGCATTTATCGTTGCGTCCAAACATCTCGAAGAAGAGATCCGGCAGCTGCTGGCAGTAAACCCAAAATGTAAATTTATTATTTATACGTTGGAATTAAACATTTTAAGCGCTGTTCCGGAATTATTTAAAAAATACAATATCCAGAACCAGGAAATTTTGCAGATTGCAATTTCCAAACTGAATAAGAAAAATGTATTTGAATCACAGCCCGTACCGTGGCTGATTTCCGGTGAACCGGTTTAAAAACGGCATCTATGGCAGGTCAAACGGCTATCCGCAATAAAATACTAACAGAGGCAGGCGATAAAAACCGCCTGCCTCGTACTTTATCAGTTCACCGGCACCATATAGAAGTTTTCTTCCGTCAGGCCGCCCTCTCCTTCCGGTGAGGATTTCAGGAACAATATGCTTTCTACCTGTTCCGGATCGATCACGCGGTCTGTGCCCAAACGGTAAATATACTTATCGGAATCTTCGCTTTCATAACCAAGGGATCCCGGTCCTGCGAAAAGATACGGATACATCGTCCCGTCTTTCATGCGTACGCCCATTGGCGCCGGCGGCTCTTTGTATTCCGTCCTTTCAATCACGTTGCCGTTTTCGTCTTCCGCTTCTATCGGAACTTCAATCCGCGGGAAATCATAAGTGACGCAAAAGGATACCGGAGAAATTTCCGCATGGGTAACCGTCGCCCCGCTGTCCCCAAGGACCTCATTTAAATCGACTTCTTTTGCCTCGGAAGAGCCTGCAAACGTCCAGTCAAATGCAAAACTGTCTTCCAGAACCGGCGCATACTCCGCTTTTGCTACCGTTCCCAGGCCCGTAAACTCTACATGTACCGGCTTGTTAATAAAAAGTCCCTTTTCACCTGTACTTAAAATCAGGATAAATTCCATACTTCCGTCGTCCTGTACAAATTTTTCTATATTTCCCTCTTCCGGAATGGCGGAACCGTCTGCATAAACCGCTCTGCCGTCCGGGCCGCTGACCAATCCGTTATAAAAAGAACCGCACCAGTTAAAGTTCGAGTTTTCATCCATATCGGACACGCCGTCCAGTGAAACATCAATCGTATCAAATCCCGGCTCTTCTCCTTCCCCGATCTGATACCCGCTGACCCGGAAAGAAATGTACGCGCAATAATTATCGACGATACACTGCTCCGTACTGACGGTTACATCCCCTTTAGTCACAGACTGACCGACAAACGAAACGATATCCGTCTTTTCCAGTTCTGTTTTCTGTTCTTCCGTAATATGCATGGATTCCGATAATCCACGGCTCCAATGAACTGCCGCGTACGCTGTTCCGCTGACTAATACTGCTGCCGCAACGGCCGCCGCTGCAATTACTTTTCTCTTTGTTGATCTACGCATATGACTTTCTCTCCTTTTTTGTGTTGACGATATTTTCGTAATGTTGCCGCTGTCCTTTTCCTGCTCCCGGATAAACTCCAGAACAGATGCTTTCTCCTCTTTTGTTAAATGCTCTTTTTTCAGACAGGAAACACCGGAAGATGTTTCGTTTATCAAATTATAAATATCTTTCATCTAAACCACTTCCTTTCCAAACGTCTGACGGAGTTTCTTTTTCCCCCGGGAAATCCGATTATATAAAACAGGCTTTTCAATCTGCAATTCTTTGCCGATCTGCCCATAATCTTTCTCTTCCCAGAACAGCTTCATAAAAATTTCCTGGTCATAAGGGGACAGCCCTTTCAGCAAATTTCGAAATTCCTCTTTTTCTTCCGAAACATAAACATTCGAGCGCAACGGCTGTTCATCCACAACATCCCATATTTCTTCCAGGCTTAAATATTCCATTCTTTTATGCTTTTTCAGATGATTCAGGATGCAGTACCGGGTAACGCCCGCTATCCATGTGGTAAAAGCGGCTTTTGACCCGTCATATTTTCCGATATTCTGCCAGATTGCAAAAAACGTATCGTTCATACATTCCTGTCTTTCGTCAGGCAGAATCGCAAAAGATCTGTTGATCATTGTCTTAATGATCCAGCCGTCTTTATCTATAAAATACGACAAAGCGGCTTCATCTCCCTGTTTCATCCGTAATACATAATTTTCATCTGAAACTTTCAAAACGCTCCTCCTTTCAGATCATGCTGCGCAGCACTTCTATATTTATATTTCCGTTTTTCTATCAAAACCTATCAACACATGGAATATTTTATCAAAAAAAGCCGCAAAAAAATACCCGCCGCACAGATTTTCCCGCCCAGTGAGTATTTATTTTTACAATTCACTCGTCAGCCAATATGGAGATAATCACATGCTTGCAGGATGATATCTCCATTTGCGTGGGAGTGAATGGTAACATTTTGCATAACTAAATTTAAAACAGATCTGGAAGCCAATGTTTCGGATCTACATCCAAAAACTTCGACCGTTCGAAATGTTCTTTCTGCGAAAACGGCATCGTACAGTCAAAAATCGTCTTGCAGGAAATGCCGGTATCACGGATCATCGGGTTATACGCGGTTTCCTGCGTATGGTCCAGCGGATGGCACCTTACGCCAGGAATCATTACCGTATCGATATCTCCCTGATAACGGGTATTTAACGCCCACAATACGTCGTTGCTGTCAAACGGATCCACGTCTTCGTCTACCAGAATCACATGCTTCAATTCGTTAAATGCGGAAAATGCAAGCAGCGCTGCCTGACGCTGGCGGCCCTCATCACTCGGCATGCTTTTCTTAAACTGGATGATCGCCATATATTTTCCGCCTCCTGACGGATGTGCGTACACATTCATCAAACGGCCCGGCATTGCGGTTTCCACCATGTTGATAATACTTGCTTCCGTCGGAAGCCCCGCCATATGTACATGCTCTTCAGACGGCCCGATCGTCGTCTGCATAATCGGGTTTACCCGATGTGTCACCGCTTTTACTTTAATTAACGGAACCATCGGCGCAGGCCCTGTCTGGCCCGGAAATTCCGGCATGGCTTTTCCTGTGCCTGTAGAACGGTCTTCCGGCACACGGTCGTTCGGCATCAGTTCGCCTTCAATGACATATTCCGCATTGGCTACCGCTTTTTCACCGATGGTAATACAGCTGCAGAGTTCCACCGGTTTCTGGCGGAGCGCGCCGGCGCAGGCCAGTTCGTTATATCCGAGCGGCGTTGTCGGCGGTTCAAATCCTGACGCCAGATAAATCGCCGGATCCAGCCCGATATTGATGGAGATCGGCATCGGTTTGTTCATTTTTTCATATTTTTCATAAAAGACTCCAAGATGTCTTGCCCCCGGTGTAATCCACATCGAAAGTTCGTCTTTGCTCTGTAAACACAGCCTGTGGATCGTTACGTCGGAAATGCCGTCCTCCGGGTCGCTGGCGTAACAAAGCCCCATCGTAATATAAGGACCCGCGTCTTCCGGCGTATTGGTCGGAGCCGGAATCAGCTTACGCAGGTCAAACCCCTCGTCCGTTGCATAATGCACAACTTCCTGGCAAGGAGCTTTTTCTCCTTTAAAGTCAACCGGATCAATCGGATTCTTTACTGCGTCGCGCAAAAAGAAGCCCAGTTCTTTCGGCGTGGTTCCCAGCAGCGCCGCAACACGTTTCCGGCTTGCCAGCATACCGATGATTACTTTCGCATCCGGATGCCCTTTTACGTTGTTAAACATCATGGCCGGTCCGATCCGTGTCGGACGCATGACGGTGCCGCCTGCTCCCACATGGCGGTATACTCCGGACAGTTCCGCTTTCGGGTCAACTTCCACATCGGTTTCCACATACTCTCCCGGCATGGATTTAATCAGTTCAATCGCAGAACGGAGATCGTTTACTTTACTCATAGCTGCTACCTCCTCTTTTGATGTGATTTCCCAAATCTTTATAAGTTCTGTTCCTTTCGGTTTTTTTACTATGTACTTTATTCACTTTGGACTTTATTCATATATCTGTCCCATTCCGCAATCACTCGCTCAAACTTCAGCGTAAACCAGTAGGTATCTTCTCCCTCCTCCAGATCAACCCCTATCATATAAGTGTTTTCTCCCGTCTTTTCCGGCTCATATAAATATCCTCTTTTCAGTTTACGAAACGTTTCCCTATAATCTTCCAACGGTATCGGAGTGTCCGGGACGGTTTTTTGCAATACGTTGTCGGCATCATAATACCGATAGCCCTCCAGAAACAACTGACTGATCTCTGCACGGACAAATCGCAGCGCCATCGTACCAGCATAACTGTCGCACATCATTTCATTCGCCGAATTAGTAGCCTTTACGATCACGGCTTCCAGTTCAAACGTTACCGTATCATTCTCTATTGACAAATTCATTAACTGTGCATCCTGAAACGTAAATTTATTCAGTTCATTTACCGATTTGTAATTCATCTTCATTCCTCCTTGCACTTTCGGGCAATATCAGAAAACTCCCCGTTGTTTCCTGTTCTGATGTCACATACCGCACAGGTATTGCAGCATATATGCACATTATATCAGGATTATAGAAACATGTATATATTCTGTTTTCCTGTTATATCTGAAAATGAATTGAACGTAAAGCTGCTGTACAGGGATAACCGAAATGTACGGCTAACTGCCTGCGAAAAATATTTTTTCAGGAAATACAAAAAATCTATGAACAGTACCGGCAGACGGAAGCATCTACAAGAGATCTTTACCAAGAATATAACGGCTCTGTGACGATTGAAATTTTAGATGATCTGACATTAAACGCAACAATGCAGGATTATCTGGAACGATTCCGGCGAAAGTATCCAAATCTGGTGCTTCATCTGGAAAGGGGTTCTTAAAAACAATTAACAGAGGGTATTTTATCTGGAAAATACGACTGCATTTTTTGTTTTTTCTTTGCGATCGACACTATGATTTCTCCGAAATACAAAATGGTGGAAAATATCACGGAGGGTATTCTGATTTCTGCGAAAAACCCCTCTCCAAAAAGAAATATTTTGATCCGGTCGAATTTAAAAATCAGACATTCATTGTATTGTCCCCGGATGAAAATAATTATGTATCATCCGGGCCAACCGTATTTTGTCAGCAAAATGGATTTTTGCCTGAAATTTTATATGCCCCGAATCTGGATTCTGCCACACTAATGGTAGAATGCGGTCTTGGAGTTTCATTTTCCTATTCCAAAAGCGTTGGTTCTTATAATCCCTCCATGAAATTCCTTCCGTTAAAGGAGGGGCTTACGATGACTCGCTGCCCCAAACTGGCTCTTGCTTGGAATGATACGCTGGACAACCTTTCTGCCGAATTGTTTGTGGGCGAATTTGAATTACCGAATACTCCTTTTAATTTATTTTCGCACAAATAAGAAAAAAATTGATACTTTTCAGGGTTCTTTTGCCGTATCTAAACCGCTTCCTCAAACTGTGAATTATACAGATCTGCGTAAAATCCGCCTCTTCTCAGCAGTTCTTCATGATTGCCCTGCTCTATAATATCGCCTTCCCGCATCACAAGTATGTGGTCTGCATTCCGAATCGTAGATAACCTGTGCGCGATTACAAAACTCGTTCTTCCCTCCATCAGGCGGTCCATGGCAGTCTGAATCAACTCTTCTGTTCTCGTGTCTACCGACGAAGTCGCTTCGTCCAAAATCAGCACCCTGTTATCCGCCAGTATAGCCCTGGCAATCGTAAGAAGCTGTTTCTGTCCCTGCGACACATTGCTGGCATCTTCGTTTAATTCCATTTCATAACCGCCCGGCAGCGACTGGATAAAACGGTCTGCCAGCGCCGCTTTTGCCGCTTCCTTTACTTCTTCGTCCGTAGCGTCCAGGCGGCCGTAACGAATGTTTTCCATGATCGTGCCTTTAAACAGCCACGTATCCTGCAACACCATTCCAAACGCGTCCCTCAGATCCCGGCGGTTATAATCTTTTACATTGTTCCCGTCCAGCAGGATGGCTCCGCCATTTACGTCATAAAAACGCATCAAAAGCTTCACGATCGTTGTCTTCCCGGCGCCTGTCGGCCCGACGATCGCGATCTTCTGTCCCGGTTTTACACGGATACTGAAATCTTTAATGATCGTCTGTCCCGGTTTATAGCCGAATTTGACATGTTCAAATTCCACATAACCCTGTACTTTCGTCACATCCGCAGCATTTTCCGTAGACTGGTCTTCTTCCTCTTCTTCCAGAAATTCAAATACCCGCTCGGCTGCCGCTGTCATGGACTGTACCATGTTCGTCACCTGTGCAATCTGCATAATCGGCTGCGTAAAATTCTTTACATACTGGATAAACGCCTGAATATCGCCGATCATGATCACGCCGCGGATTGCCAGCAGTCCGCCGGAAAGCGCCACGGCCGCATACCCCAGATTCCCGACAAACATCATAATCGGATGCATCATGCCGGAAAAGAACTGTGATTTCCAGGCGGAATGATACAGGATATCATTTTGCCTTTTAAATTCGGCGATCGAATCTTTTTCTTTATTAAACGCTTTAATAATCAGGTGCCCGCCGTATACTTCTTCAACCTGGCCGTTAATGTGCCCTAAATACTCCTGCTGCGTTACAAAGTATTTCTGCGAATGTTTCACCACTACCGAGATCAGCAATACGGAAACAGGCAGGATAATCAACGCGATTAACGTCATCAGCGGAGAAATGCTGAGCATCATAACCAACACGCCCACCATCGTCGCTACGGAAGTAATAATCATCGTAATACTCTGGTTCAGCCCCATTCCGAGCGTATCCACATCATTCGTAATTCTGGAAAGCACTTCCCCGTACGTATTGCTTTCAAAATACTTCATTGGCATACGGTTGATCTTCTCGGAAATCTCTTTTCTCATCCGGAAACAAACTTTCTGCGACACTCCGGTCATAATCCAGCCCTGTATCAGATTGAATAGGATCCCGCAAACATACAATCCCAATACGAGTATCAGTATTTTTCCGATATAGGTAAAATCAATTCCTCCGGTTCCTGTTATTTTGGCCATTAACCCTTCGGAAAGCTTTGTCGTCGCCATTCCCAGGATTTTCGGCCCGATTACATTGAAAACGGTAGAACAGGCTGCAAAAATGCCCACGAAAATAATGGCGAATTTATAGCGCCCGATATAAGCGAACAGCTTCTTAAAAGAGCCTTTGAAATCTTTTGCTTTTTCCGCCGGGGCCATACCGCGTGCCGGTCCATGTTTCGGCGGCCGAAACGTCGTTTTTCCTGTTTCGTTACTCATCTGCTGCCTCCTTTCCTGCGTTTAACCCCAATTCTTTTTCCGATAACTGGGATTTCGCAATTTCCATATATACGTCACAGTTTTTCAATAATTCCTCATGCGTGCCTTTCCCTGCGATCCGCCCGTCGTCTAATACCAGTATCTGGTCTGCGTGGAGGATCGTGCTGATCCGCTGCGCTACGATAATTACCGTCTTATCCGCAACATTTTCCGCCAGCGCTTTACGCAGAGCTGCATCGGTTTTTAAATCCAACGCCGAAAAACTATCGTCAAAAATGTAAATATCCGGATTTTTTGCAATCGCCCTGGCAATCGACAACCGCTGCTTTTGTCCGCCCGACACATTGCTGCCCCCCTGCGCGATCTCGCTCTCATAACGGGAATCTTTCCCCTCTATAAATTCTTCTGCCTGCGCAATACGCGCCGCCTGCACGACTTCTTCCTCACTGGCCTGCGCCGCTCCGAACCGGATATTGGAAGCGATTGTTCCCGAAAACAGTATTCCTTTCTGCGGTACGTAACCGATTCCCTCCCGCAGGTCTTCCAGTTTCAGTTTGCGGATATCCACACCGTCCAGCGTAATCACGCCGCCGCTCACTTCATACAGCCGCGGAAGCAGATTTACTAACGTTGATTTCCCGCTTCCCGTACTTCCGATAATCGCCGTCGTTTTCCCCGGCTCCGCCGTAAAATCAATATCCGACAGCACGTTTTCCTCTGCGCCCGGATAGCGGAAACAAACATGGTCAAACCTTACCAGTCCTGTTTTTTCCGTTCTCCGAACCGTATCTTCCGCATTTGCGATAGAAGAATCCGTCTTTAATACTTCATCAATACGCTGCGCGGACACTCCTGCCCTTGGCAGCATGATCGACATCATAGTCAGCATCAGGAACGCCATGACGATCATCATGGCATACGTGATAAATGCGGTCATTGCGCCGACCTGCATGACGCCGGCATCGATCTTATGGGATGCCACCCAGACGATCAGTACCGTCAGGCCATACATGATAAACATCATCATCGGCATCATAAACGTCATAACACGGTTAGTGAATAACGTCGTTTTTGTCAATGCCGTATTTGCTTCAGCAAACCTTTCTTCCTCGTGCTTTTCACGTTTAAACGCCCGGATTACCGGCAGGCCCGTCAGGATTTCCCTGGAAATCAGATTGACGTTATCAACCAGCTTCTGCATCTGTTTAAACTTCGGCATGGCCAGCGACATCAGCAAAAGTACTACGCCTGCGATCAGCAATACCGCCAGTACGATCACCCATCCCATTCCGGCTCCGGTTTTAATCACTTCAATTACTCCGCCGATTCCTAAAATCGGCGCATATGCTACCATTCTGATCAACAGCACCGTCACAAGCTGAATCTGCTGCACGTCGTTGGTCGTTCTGGTAATCAGAGAAGCGGTAGAGAATTTATCGATTTCCGCATTGGAAAAACCGACTACCTTTTTAAATACGCTTTCTCTTAAGTCGCGCCCGATTCCGGCTGCGGTACGGGATGCGAAAAATCCCACTAACACAGTCGCCACGCCCATAATCAGGGCCATAACAATCATTCGTATTCCGGATGTTACCAAATACGTTTTCTGAATGGTATCGACATCAATACCAGCCGCTTTGTCGCAGTTTACCGCATATGCCACGCCGGTAGACTGTAACAGGGTTTCCCCCATAGTGTCTATCATCCCCTGCGCCTGCTCGCGCACGGAAGTAACCACTTCTTTCGGTACCTCCCCGGCAGCCATATTCCCATTCGGCATCGCTGACGCTTCCGGCGCTCCCGGTTCCATTGCTGACGCTTCCGGCGCTCCCGGTTCCATTGCTGACGCCAATTCTTCCTGGTCCATCTGCGATATCTGATATACAATTACTAATGGCAAAATCAATTGTTCATCTAATTCGGAAAGCCGCTCTTTCTCTCTGATTTGCAAACGATAGATATCATCCTCTTTTACATAACAGGATTCCCATACCTCTTTTTCTTCCGATGTCATAAACATCTGCGCCATCCTGTAATCTTCTTCTGTAATGCCTTCCGGCAAAATATGTTCTACACCGCTGTTCTGGATTCCGGTATCAATAATTGCAGAAGTATATTTTGGCAAAGACAGATCACAATATGCCTGTATGATCAACAATAACAGGATAATCACGATTGATTTCCAATACGGTATCATATTTTTAAATATTCTTCCCAATCGTTCCACTTCCTTTCTTTACTTTTTCCTTAAAGCAATCTCTTTCTCCGCAAGGTCATACATACGGTTCATCAATTCTATAATTTTCTCAATATTTTCTTCTCCAAGCTGTCTGAAAATAGCCTCTATGAAATGTTTCATGCTCTCCTGAACTTCATTGCAAGTCCTGTTCCCTTTTTCCGTCAGCCGGATATAGGTATTTCTCCTGTCTTTCGCATCCACTTCCCTGTAAACCAGTTCTTTTTCTTCTAATATACGCAGCATACGCGAAACGGCGGCGTTTGATGCGTGCATATTGTGGCAGGCGGCAGAAACTCTCACATTGGTATTCCCCTGCTGTTCTCCCACCTCCTGAACGGACATCAATAACTGAAATTCCATCGGCGTAATATCGGACGGCATAATTGATGCAATGTTCAACCGCCTGAACCTGTGGAATACTTTCATAAATTCGCTCATTTGTGCTTTTTGCATCCGGCTTTCCTCCCCTTGTTTGCCAAATTCCTTTCATAGGTTATGGCAATTTGTTAACATTGTTAATTATTCATGTAGTTATATCATATGACTGTGAAATCGTCAAGTAAAGTTTTTCTAAATTCTCTGGATAACTGTCCCATAAAACGGCTGAACGGTTATCCGGGACAAAAAAAGAACCCTGACAGGGATTCACTCCCTGCCCTGGTTCCTTTTTTGCGATTTTAATATTGTATCAGGCAATATACCAGCAATCTGCTGGATATTCCGGCCAATAACCCGGTGAAAAATCTTCTTTTATTTGTACTGCCGCATATGTGCGCTTCCTGCAGTATCCCGTCTATCGCCATAGGCAATATCCCGATCAAACATAACACGACGGCTTTTATATCAAAACTGTACTGCCACTTCGTTTTAATATACGCTCCAACAAATACTCCGACTGCAAAAGCGGTGCACCTCCAGCATAACGGAAAACAAAATTTTCCAATATGCGGCGCCCTTTCCGGCTTTTCATTGCATAAGGGTACTTTTCCTATTTTATTTCTGGATTTGCTTACAAAGAAAAATAATCAATAAAATCAAAACAATGACTATCAAAAACCCTATCATAACTACATTCCTCCCAGTGTGAAAACTAATCTATATAATACAAAACAACGCCTGTATCCATTTTAAAGTTACAGGCCTGTTTTGTCAATCTTCAATTTCATCTCTTCCGTTATTCACAACAATGCTCACAATCATGCCCGCATGACTGGCAGCACTCCGGTACCGTCAGGTTCTGGCGGCTATAATAATCTGCTACCGCCGCTTTCACGGCTTCTTCTGCCAGCACCGAACAATGAATTTTATGCGCCGGAAGTCCGTCTAACGCTTCTACCACCGCCTGATTGGATAACTGCAGCGCTTCCTCCAACGGCTTGCCCTTTATCATTTCGGTAGCCATAGAACTTGTCGCTATCGCAGAGCCGCAGCCAAATGTATTAAATTTTACATCGGTAATAACCTGACTGTCTTTATCTATTTTTAAATATACTTTCATAATGTCGCCGCACCTTGCATTTCCCACTTCCCCAATGCCGTCCGCGTCTTCTATTTTTCCCAGATTTCGGGGATTTTTAAAATGATCCATTACTTTTTCACTGTATAACATAGGTTCCTCCTCATATTTTAATTGCCATACACACACTACAAATCCACTTTTTTTGATGCCCGAAGACGTTTAAAGTAAAAATTTGCGTATCCCTTTTTCTAGCTCTTCCCATACCGGCGACATTTCTCTCAAATAAGAAACCACCTCTTTCACGGAATCCACAATATACTGCATCTCCTCTTCCGTGTTCTCCTCATTCACAGACAAGCGAAGCGAACCGTGCGCCACTTCATGCGGCAGTCCCAGCGCCAGCAGGACATGGCTCGGATCCAAAGACCCCGACGTACAGGCCGAACCGGAAGAAGCCGCGATCCCCTTTTCATCCAAAAGCAGCAGCAAGGATTCTCCCTCAATGCCTTCAAAACAAAAATTCACAATCCCCGGCAGCCGTATCTCCCTGCTGCCGTTTAATCTGCTGTGCGGGATTTCCGACAGGCCGCCGATCAAAAGATCGCGTAATTTTGCAGTCTTTTTCGCATTTTCCTCTAAACAGGAAATATTTTCCTTTAACGCAGCCGTCATTCCGGCGATAGCCGCCAGGTTTTCCGTGCCGCCTCTTTTTCCGCGCTCCTGCGCGCCGCCTTCTATTAAATTAGACAGAGGCGTCCCCCATTTGGCGTACAAAAACCCGCAGCCCCGCGGCCCGTTAAATTTGTGCGCCGATGCCGTCAGATAATCTGCCTGGAGTTCCTCCACATTCATTGCCATATGTCCGACTGCCTGTACGGCATCACAATGGAATAACACTTTCTTTTCTCTGCAAATACCGCCGATTTCCATAATCGGCTGGATGGTCCCAATCTCATTATTTGCATACATCACCGTAACCAGAGCGGTTTCTTCTGTCAACGCCTCTGCTACCTGCTCTGCGGAAATGACCCCGTCAGGTCCGACCGGCAAATAAGTGACGGAAAACCTTTCTTTTTCCAGCTTCCTTAACGTATGCAAAACCGCATGATGTTCAAACGCCGTCGTCACGATATGTTTTTTTCCTTTTTTGGCACCTGCGTATGCCGCGGACAAAATTGCCTGATTGTCCGATTCGCTGCCGCCTCCGGTAAAATAAATTTCTTTCGGCAGACATCCCATTATTTGGGCAATTTCCGCCCGACATTCCGCCAGTTTTTCAGCGGCTTTTTGTCCCGGAGTATGCAGACTGGACGGGTTTCCCCAAAACTGTTTCATACAATGAACCATCTCGTCTGCTGCTGCAGGGCTGATCTTTGTCGTTGCCGCATTATCCGCATAAATTAACATTTCCTTTCCCTTTTTGCCTTTCTTCCGTTATATCCTTATTTTCTTATTTTTCTATTTCTTTCCTTATTCTTTTCTTAAACTTCATACAAGTCCGTAGACAGATAACGTTCTCCGGTATCCGGAAGTAATACTACGATCGTTTTTCCTCTGTTTTCTTCTCTCTTTGCCAGCGAAATCGCTGCCCAAAGCGCTGCCCCGGAGGATATCCCTGTCAAAATGCCCTCTTCTGCTGCCAGGCGTCTTGCCCCGCTATATGCGTCGGCCGCGCTTACCGGAATGATTTCATCATAAACGGACGTATCCAGAACTTCCGGAACAAAACCGGCGCCGATTCCCTGTATTTTATGAACTCCTGGTTTTCCTCCGGACAATACCGGGGAAGCGTCCGGTTCTACCGCCACTACTTTCACCTGCGGTTTCTGTTCTTTCAAATAGCTTCCGACTCCCGTAACCGTGCCGCCTGTACCTACGCCGGCCACGAATATATCTACTTTACCTTCCGTATCCTCATAAATTTCAGGACCGGTCGTCTTTTGATGCGCCTGCGGATTATCCGGATTTACAAACTGACCGAGGACAAGGCTTCCCTCTATCGTATTTTTCAGTTCCTCTGCCTTTGCGATTGCGCCTTTCATTCCTTTCACACTTTCTGTCAGCACAATCTCGGCTCCATATGCGGCAATCAGCTTCCGTCTTTCTATGCTCATGGTTTCCGGCATAACGATCTTCACATGATATCCTTTTGACGCCGCTACCGCTGCTATTCCGATTCCGGTATTTCCGGAAGTCGGCTCAATGATCGTCGCTCCCGGCTTTAACAGGCCTTTTTTCTCCGCCTCTTCTATCATAGCCAATGCGATCCTGTCTTTAACGCTTCCGGCCGGGTTATAATATTCCAGTTTTACCAAAATCCGTGCCTGCAATTCCTCTTTTTTCTCAATATTTCTGATTTCCAACAGCGGCGTCCTGCCCACTAATTCACTCATACTTTTATAAATTCTCATTTTCGTTTTGCACAGCCTTTCTTTTACTACTCTTTATTTTAACATTTTTTCATTCTTTCATTACCGGATCGCCTCGAACGCCTGCGACAGATCTTCGATAATATCGTCAATGTGTTCCAGGCCGACGGACAGCCGCACGCTGTTTCTCCTGATCTTCTGTTCTTCCAATTCCTCTTCCGACAACTGTGAATGTGTCGTCGACGCCGGATGAATGACCAGCGATTTTGCATCTGCTACGTTTGCCAACAGAGAAAACAGTTTTAAATGGTCGATAAACGCCCTTGCTTTTTCTTCTCCTCCTTTTACTTCAAAGGTAAAAATCGAACCGCCGCCCTCCGGCAAATATTTTTTGTACAGCGCCCGCTGGCTTTCCTCTTTGGAAACCGACGGATGGTTCACGCTCTCTACCTGCGGATGATTCTTTAAAAACTCCACAACTTTTGATGCATTTTCACAATGCCGCTCCACACGTAAAGACAATGTTTCCAGTCCCTGTAAAAAGATAAATGCGTGAACCGGGGACAATGTCGCGCCAGTATCCCGCAGCAGAACTGCGCGGATTCTGGTAACAAACGCCGCCGCGCCAACCGCTTTTGTAAAGCTGATTCCGTGATAGCTCGGATCCGGCTCTGTTAACGCCGGGAACTTCCCGCTTGCTTCCCAGTCAAATTTTCCGCCGTCCACAATTACGCCTCCAATCGTGGTTCCATGTCCGCCGATAAATTTTGTAGCGGAATGAATCACAATGTCCGCGCCGTACTCTATCGGGCGAATCAGATATGGTGTTGCAAAAGTGGAGTCCAGTACAAGCGGTATTTTGTGGCTGTGTGCAATCTGAGCCAGCTTTTCAATATCTACGACTTCCGAATTTGGATTTCCCATCGTTTCCGCATAGATCGCTTTCGTATTTTCCTGTATCGCCTGCTCTATCTCTTCATATTGGAACGGATCCACAAATGTTGTCTTAATCCCGTATGACGGCAGGGTATGCGCCAGAAGATTGTAACTGCCCCCATAAATATTTTTCGCCGCCACAATATGGCCGCCGTTTTGCGCCAGATTCTGAATCGTATAATTCACCGCCGCCGCGCCGGAAGCAAGTCCCAATGCAGCAACGCCGCCCTCTAACGCCGCAATCCGCCGTTCAAAAATATCTACGGTCGGATTCGTCAGCCTGCCGTATATATTTCCGGCGTCTGCGAGCCCGAACCGCGCCTGCGCATGATCGCAGTCCCGGAAAACGTAAGAAGACGTCTGATAGATCGGCACCGCCCTTGCATCCGTAACGGCGTCAGGCGTTTCCTGGCCTACATGCAGCTGTAATGTTTCAAAACGATATTTCTCTGTTCCCATAATTTTCTCACCTTACTCTTTCCTTTGTTATTTCTTTTACTATTTCTTTTACTGCTACCTGTTATCCTGTTCCCTGTTAATTCCTTTCTTTTTATTCTACGGTTTTCTTATCCTCTTTATTCCTATCTTTTTTATAGGATATAATTTAACACTATTTTCCTACAAAGTCAACAGGTAAAATTTATTTCTTTTCAATACGGCTTTGCCAACCCTCATTATCGATCAGATAAAACGGCAAAAACGCCCTTATTCATGAGTTTCCACTCACAGTTAAGGGCGTTTCCAATATAAGTTCCTTTGGCTTCAGGCGCAGCTATTTTCTAAAAATTATTTATTCTTCGTCAGGATCCGAAACATTTTGTTTCGTATTATAAAATTTTTCATCCATATTATGATAGAGGTAAGAATAAGGAGCGATTTTTTCACCTTTCTTTTTCAATTGCTCTAACGACCATTCAAATATTAAATCATAAATAGGAACCAGCTTTTCTCCCGCTTCTGTGAATATATAATCAACACGCGGCGGAACAACTTCATGAATACACCGCCGAATAATGCCGTCGTCTTCCAGCTCCCGAAGCTGCTGTTTCAACACTTTAGGCGTTATTCCCATAACGTATGTAAATTCATTAAAGCGAATATAACCTTTATATTGAATCCCGCGTATAATATACGGTTTCCATTTCCCGCCCATAACCTTATGAAAGTACTCATATGGTTTGACTCCTTCATCCATTTCATAGATTCTTTTCATGCTATCACCCCTGCTGGCATAGAAATAACGTTTCTCCTCTAAAAGTTGTAAAATGTAACTACTATCACTGAGGAAAGGTAAGATACACAGAGAACGTAACTTACTTCAAAGTGCGTAATTGTTACAGTTGTTATTATTTTATAAAATAATTATATCAGAAATACGCGGATAAAAAAAGAATTTTCAGATAAATGACATTTATTTGAAAATCACTATGCGAATGGAAAGAGTTACGCGTTATGAAACAAAAAATATGGGAAACTTCGGCAGAAAAGGATGGTGGATTATCATTTACACCCTGCTGCTGTATTTGTTTTCCAGTACGGGCGGACAGCCTTAACGTAACAACGGCGGCTTACGCATCTATTCTGGGAGGAGGTGTAACGGCAAGTTCTCTTTTGGTTTTCTCGGCAATCGGCGGTTTCGTAGGCATCCCGATTTTCGGCCGCTATGACTTTTGCTCTTTCAACAGGCTGGCCGTTCCTCTGGTCATCGGAATTCGGATCATATCGCTTTTGCTGATTCCAATTATGCTTGGAATTGCAGGCGAGGCGAACGGAAATATCGGTTTCCGAAACGTATTTATTATTTTTGGCACTTTATCGTTAATATCTTTTATTGTATCTGTTCTTTTAAAAGACAGGTGTATAGGGAAAGAGTAAAAAAATGAAAGGAAGAATATTCATCAGCCCAATAGAAGGACTGGATTATGAAACGCTCACCATGAGCGGGCGAACGGATGCGGACGGTTTTTTTGAATATGCTGCCGGCGAAACGGTTACTTTTTCAGTAAACGGTTTAATACTGGGATCTGCTCCGGCTGCCGCGCGAATGACGCCTGCAGATTTATCTATAGAAACGGCCGGCGACATCCGCAAGATTACGAATCGTAACGTTACAAATATTTCCCGTTTTCTGCTTAGCCTGAACCATTCGGAAAATACAGAGGAAAAGATCATCATTACGGCAGAAATCCGAACTATCTGCAGAAAGTACCGGAAAAAAATATACTTTAACCAGCCGGAAGAGATGTTTACAAACGACCCGTCCGTAAAGCAGTTCTTTACAGAGCTGGGAAGCAAACTGGTTTCTCCCGCTTATGCCAGAAATTATTTAAGAAGAGCAATAAACGGTATCGTGAAGCAAACGGACGTAAAGATTCCTCTGCGGGACGGCGGATATGTGACTGCAGATATTTTCCGCCCGGAGAAAAAAGGAAAGTATCCGGTTATCATCAGTTTCGGCGGATATGGGAAAGCTTTCTGGGTCGGCAAGGAAACTACGGAAGAAGAAATCGAGCAGCATGCCGTACTGGAAGACAGGTATTTTCAGGGAATCACGGACGAAACGGATTATCTTAGTTTTCATATCGCGTCGCTCCCAAAAGGCGATCCCCTGCCGCAGGTTCCGGGGCTTCCGGAATCTGGCTCCACAGCAAATCCGATGCTGTCCCATATCAGCGAAACGTTTGAACGAGCGAACGTCATGGACTGGGTGTCGGATGGCTATGTGGTAATTCATGCGGATTCCAGAGGACTTGGCGTTTCACCGGGTTCTTACCATCAGTTTGGCCGGACGGAAGCGGACGATTATTACGACGCCATCGAATGGGCCGGTGTCCAGGAATGGTCTAACGGAAATGTAGGCACTTACGGCGGATCTTTTTATGCGATGAACGCATTTAACGTAGCGTCGTTAAACCCGCCGCACCTGAAAGCCTTTATCCCGCTTTGCGGCGACATGGATCCCTACCGCGACTATATGCGTTTCGGAGGCCTGATGAATAAATTTGGTTTTACCCCTAAAATCAGTAAATGGGAATTTTCTGGAACCGATCTGGCGGAATATACCGCGCAGCATGAATTTGATGATCCGGAAGTGTTCAATGAAAACTCTCTGGCGGCGATGCGAAATACGCCAGATCAGATTCGCATTCCGTTCTATACGGCTATTTCTCTGGAACAGGCATTTATCCATACCAGAGGAACGAGCGTTATTTATGAATACGCTTCTACGCCTGAAAACGAAAAATATCTGGATGTCACTTCGGAAGCGGGCATTCATTACTGGATGTACGGAAAAGATGTTTTAAACAGACATAAGAAATTTTTTGCGCACCGGCTGAAAGGGGAACCGGATCTGCTGGCGGACACGAAACACGTACATATGATGATCCGGACCGGTTACGGTTCTTATTTCTGGCAGGATACGGATCAATGGCCGGTAGCCGGAACAGAATACCGGAAACTTTATTTACATGTGGCAAATGAGACTTCCGGCAACATACATTCCCTGACAGAAACGCCGGCATCGGACGGCAGTATTTCCTATCCTGCGGATGAAGAAGTTACGGTTTCCTTTGAAACGGAACCGTTCGCAGATGATACCGTTTTGGCGGGACATATTCTGGCTAAGCTTTTTGTATCAAGTTCCAGCGACGATATGGCGGTACTCACTTATTTGAACGCCGTAGATGAAGACGGAGATATTGTTCCGGTAGCACTTGATTTGAATCCGTCTATCCCGATTTCCAAAGGCGGGCTGAAAATCTCCCACAGAAAGCTGGATGTGGAAAAGACTACAGCCTATCGCCCGGTTCATACTCATCTGAAAAAAGACGTACAGTTACTGTCGCCGGGAGAAATTGCGGAAGCAGACGTAGAATTTGTACCGGCAACAGTCAGGGTACGAAAAGGCTGGAAACTGCGCCTGAGCATTATGCCGAAAAATAAGGAGTCCGAACTGATTGATATAAATGATAACTACAGTGCGGGCGCATGTAATACGATATATACGGGAAAAACTTATTCGTCATATCTACAGATTCCTGTAATTAAATAAAAGAAAGGCGCAATCGCCAATACCATTAACAGGTGCATTTGGTCCGTTATGTATAAGGACTAAATGAAACTGTGTTTCATAAACGCTTTCGTTCCGGTATCAGGAACTAACTGTGCGCATGTGAAGTTTTTTCTGTAAATAGTGTTTTGAAAGGTCTTCTATGATAAAATAAAAAATCATAGGAGGCCTTTTATCATGGCAAGAGAAAAGAAACCTGTACACAGAGTACAAATGACCGAGGGAAAACGGAACATCATTCATCAGCTTTTGGATGAGTATGATATCTCCAGACCGCCGAAGATATCCAGGATGCCTTGAAAGATCTGCTCGGTGGAACCATCAAGGAAATGATGGAGGCAGAAATGGATGGACATCTTGGCTATGAAAAATCAGAACGCACTGACAACGAGTAATACCGAAACGGTTACAAGCGCAAACGTGTAAACAGCCGTTATGGCTCCATGGAGATCAAAGTACCCCAGGACAGGAAGTCGAATTCGTTTCCCATTTTTAGTAATATATGGTCGAAAAATATATCTTTGCTTTTTATTTTGATGGTTTTTCCTTTCGCTAAACCACATAAAGTTGTAAGGTGCCAGCCTTGCAGCTTTTTTATGATAACAGTTTTACTGTAATCAACGCACTTCGTCTATCATAAATTATGAAATTTTTCAACTATATACCGTGCCTTGTTCTATCTGTCATACAATATATTGTGTTATATTTTCTATTCCTCCCATTTGTATCGCAATTTATAATTAGAATATGCTCTTTAATCTAAATATTTTTCTTTTTGTAATCTGCCGATAACAATATACGGCATTACATTCTGCGATTCAGCATATTTATGAATTGCTTCAATGGAAAAATCCATTCCATATTTTTCCATTGCGCCTTTTAAATCTTTTTGGATATTTGCATCTTTTTGACACATTTTTTTTTATTTCATTTATTAAGTCATTAGAATATTTCTTATCAAATTTAGTTGATATATTCCTATTATTACCAGCAATCTGGCATAAACGAATCCACGCTCCAAGTACATTTTTATTTACAGTAGTTTTTGTAGCCATCCGAAAAGCTCCAATTGGAATCATTTCTTTCAAATCTTCTCTTGTTCTTCCTCAGTAATTGTTTGCTCTTCATCTAATTCTAAAAGTTCTGCCTCGTAATTTGCCTGAAGATTTAACCAAAAAGACTTTGGTACGCCTAATGCATATTCTAGCCCCATCGCAAAATTAGCAGATATTCCCTTTTTTCCAGCAATTACATTACTCACATAAGACGAGGAAACGCCTGTTCTTAACAATAATTCAGCCTGGGTGATTCCGCGGTCTTCTAATACACCGGCAATAGTTTCTCCTGGATGAATTATCAAATCACGAGATATACCAATTTTCTTTACCGCCATGGTAATCACTCACTCTTTCCACTTCAATTTCAGTGCAAATCATAATGGTATCTTGCGTTGCATTGGTTCAATAATCAAATGCTCATGTGCGATAAAGTAATACACGGGAATTTGATAGACAACAGACCCACTATTCCGAATTTTTATAAACAGTAAGGAGTAGGACAAACACGAATTGTTTGCTCCGCTTTTTATTATGCCCCATTGACAATAAAGCCATTCTATTTTATACTGTACTATCAATAACATAACAGTACAAAACAGAATGGCGGTGAGAAGTTGGAAATTGTAGTGAGCAATAAGGCAAGTCGCCCATTATATGAGCAGATTGCTACACAGATTAAAACATCAATTATGAGCGGAGAATTAAAAGCTGGCGAAGCAATTCCTTCTGTACGAGCGTTAGCAAAATCTTTGCATATTAGCATTTTAACTGTTCAAAAAGCATATTCCACGTTGCAGGAGGACGGTTTTATTGAAACCACGGCAGGAAAAGGCTGCTATGTATCAGCACAAAATCAGGACTTTTATCTGGAAGAGCAGCAAAAGAAAATTGAGGAAAGACTTTCTGAAGCAATAGAAATTGCCCGCGCAAATGGAATTTCTTTTGATAAATTGATTGAGTTGCTAACAATTTTATACGAGGAGGACGATTAAATGACCGAAAATATTTTAGAGATTGACAATCTGTCAAAGGATTATGGCGACTTTGTTCTTGACAGGGTGATTTTGTCAAGATTAGTTGACACATTTTCTTCAAGGATTTTGTATCCTATGCTTCTTCTTTCAGGGAATCATAGTATTGCTGTCGTTTAACCATAGG
>JAAWJJ010000098.1 GCA_022796875.1 Eubacterium sp.
GGAAAAGATCCACAAATCAAGGGATTCTTTCCAGATTTTTCTATATATAGAGCAAGAGTATCGCTCAACCATCTCATTTGATGATTTTGCGACACCCCCATCTTCTTTTTTATGGTGGAATAAAGAAAAAGGGAGCTGATATCAGGAGCCAAAATTGAGCGCCGCTGTCACGGGTGGCTGTATAAAGAGCGCCATCTGCTGCGTAGTTTTGCTAAACATTAATGATACAAATCCAAACAGCCAGGACACAGCATTTAGAATGAATAAATGAAAACTGAATACGATGCAGGTGCGGCATTTCTCTATCCCTGCACAGGGAGAACAGGAATGCCGCTTATTTATGCCCTCATGTTATGCAGTAAGGACGAAAAGTTCCCTGATATATGCGGTTTTGCGGGCGTGGGCGTGAAAGGTAACGCATCATATATTTTATTTTATGCTGCAATTTATATTTACTTTAAAACTTTAGTATGTTAAACTTTTTTTAGTACGACAAAATAAGAAATAACTGACATCTATTTTATGCAAAAGGTGGCCTTTATCATGGGGAAGAAAATAAGAAACGAATCGGTAGATCGGCTGTTTGATGCAGTACTGTCTTTGAATGACAGAGAGGAATGCTATACTTTTTTTGAGGATATTTGTACCGTAAACGAATTGTTGTCTTTGTCACAGCGGTTTGAAGTTGCCAAAATGCTCAGAGAGCAAAAAACCTACATGGATATTGCCGAAAAAACCGGGGCGTCTACCGCAACGATCAGCCGCGTGAACCGTTCACTAAATTATGGTAATGACGGTTATGATATGGTGTTGGACCGTCTGGCAGAAAAGCCAAATACGACTCAGCAAGTTACAGGGAAGTAGCAGAATAAAATCAGGGCGCCCCTGGTTTTTTCGGTTTCGGAAAAGTATGATGTAAAAACAGCAGAGAAAGTGAAAGAAAAAGGATGAATTTGGATAGTTTAAACCAACAGCAAAAACAGGCAGTAATGCATACGGACGGGCCGCTTCTTTTATTGGCGGGAGCCGGTTCCGGAAAAACACGGGTGCTGACGCACCGGGCAGCCTGGCTGGTAGGAGAAAAGGGTGTGAATCCTTATCATATTCTGGCGATCACGTTTACAAATAAAGCGGCCGGGGAGATGCGGGAAAGAATAGACAAAATTGTAGGATTCGGGGCGGAGGCTATTTGGGTGGCTACGTTTCATGCAACCTGCGTACGCATTTTGCGCCGTTATATCGACAGGCTCGGATTTGATACGAATTTTACGATCTATGACGCGGACGATCAGAAAGTGTTGATGAAAGATATTTGTAAAAAGATGCAGATCGACACGAAAATACATAAAGAGCGTACTTTTTTGAATGTGATCTCATCGGCAAAAGACCAGCTGCTTGACCCGGCGGCTTTTCGGCTGAAAACGATCGGAGATTTTGGAAAAAGCAGGCAGGCGGACGTTTATGCGGAATACCAGGCAGCGTTAAAGAAAAACAACGCGTTGGATTTTGACGATTTGATTGTAAAAACGGTAGAACTGTTCCGAAATGACAGAGAAGTGCTGAATAATTACCAGGAGCGTTTCCGCTATATTATGGTAGACGAATACCAGGATACGAATACCGCGCAGTTTGAACTGATCCGTCTGCTGGCGGGTAAATATCATAACCTTTGCGTGGTAGGGGATGACGATCAGTCTATTTACAAATTCCGCGGCGCAAATATACATAATATTTTAAATTTTGAAAAAGTGTTTCCGGATGCCGCCGTAATAAAGCTGGAACAAAATTACCGTTCCACCGGAACAATTCTGGACGCGGCCAACGGCGTGATTTCCCAAAACCGCGGCAGGAAAGAAAAATCACTCTGGACGGAAAATGAAAAAGGGGAAAAGATCCCATTTTTACAGTTTGAAAACGGCTATGAAGAAGCGGAATTTGTATGCGGGGATGTAGAACGGCGCGTGGCAAAAGGAGAATTTACGTATAAAGACTGTGCGGTATTGTACCGTACGAACGCGCAGTCCCGTTTATTTGAAGAGTGTTTTGTAGCGGCAAATATTCCGTATAAGATCGTAGGCGGAGTAAATTTTTATGCGCGTAAGGAAATCAAAGATTTACTGGCATATTTGAAAACCATAGATAATGCCAGGGATGATCTGGCGGTAAGGCGTATTATTAATATTCCGAAAAGAGGAATTGGGGCTACGACAATCGGCCGCGTACAGAGTTTTGCCGACGGGCAGAATATCAGCTTCTATGAAGCGTTAAAAAAAACAGAGGAAATTCCGTCTATAGGAAAAGCGGCGGCAAAAATCGAAACGTTTGTCATGTTTATCCAGGCGCTGCGCAGTAAACTTGAATTTATTTCCCTGGCGGAACTGATGGAAGAAATTCTGGAAACAACAGGATATTTAAAAGAACTGGAACTGGAAGAAACGCCGGAAGCGCAGGCGCGTATTGAAAATATCAATGAACTGATCAGTAAGATTGTGGCTTATGACCGCGAACATGACCATCCTACCCTGAACGGTTTTCTGGAAGAAGTGGCGCTGGTAGCAGATATTGATACTGTAGACGAGGATAGTGATTATGTGCTGCTTATGACGCTGCACAGTGCGAAAGGACTGGAATTTCCGAATGTGTACCTTGTAGGATTGGAAGACGGGTTGTTTCCGGGGTATATGTCGATTACTTCCGATGATCCGACAGAGATCGAAGAAGAGAGAAGACTTATGTATGTCGGTATTACACGCGCCATGAAGCGGTTGTCGGTCAGCAGCGCCCGGATGCGGATGACGCGCGGAGATGTCCACTATAACGCTGTATCACGTTTTGTAAGGGAAATCCCAGGCAGTCTGCTGGATAGTAAAAGCCAAAACGGTTTCGTCCGGGAATTGGCGGAAGAACAGGCGGAAAATTTGACATTTGCCGATGTTCGGAAAGAGAAAGGCAGGGAGAGTTCGTCGCTTCATCCATACCGAAAGGCAAAAGAAGCATTTCGTACAAAGCCGTATTCGCAGACAGTTTCTTCTTCCCGGAACAATACAGGGGGACTGGGTGCGGATAAAAATTTTTCTACTTCGTATACAAAAGCGGTAACGCTGCCCTACGGAGCAGGCGACAGGGTATGTCATACAAAATTCGGGGAAGGCACCGTATTGAAAGTGACAGAAGGCGGCCGGGATTTTGAAGTATCCGTAGAATTTGATAAATTTGGAGTAAAAAAAATGTTTGCTTCATTTGCCAGGTTAAAAAAAGTATAAAATTGCGAAAATATAGAAAAATAAAAGCAGAAATAAAAATATAAAAAAAATCTTTTTTAGGTAGGCGAACAGCAAAAGTTGTGTTATAATGGGCGCAAGGAAATGAGTACGTAAGGAGTGTGAATAATTATGAGTAAACTGGAAGAATTAATTAACAAAGAGAGATTTGAAAATTTCATGGCAGAGCATAAGGCAAAAAAAGTCTGCAAGATTTTATTAACAGTAGGTATTATTACTGCTGTCATTGCTGCTTTGTATTTTATGTACCGTTATTTTATGCAAGACGATTTTGATGAAAATGAAGAAGATTACGATGACGATTTTGACGATGATTTTTTCGATGACGAAGAATAGGAGTTAAAAAATTATGCGGTAGAAAGCCTTAGGGCTTTCTATTGTATTATTGTACAAGGAAAAAGGACGGAGGCTGCAGGTTGACAGCCTCTGTTTTCGTGTGTCACAGAAAAAAGACGAGCCATGAAAAGACAGGTTAAGAACAGGCAGTCAATGAAAAAGACAGATCATGAAAAGGGAGAGATTATGAAAAAGGGACAGATTATAGAAGGGAAAATAGAAAAAATAGAGTTTCCGAACAAGGGAATCATGTATTTGGAAGAAAAGCCATTAGTTATAAAAAATGCGCTTCCGGGCCAGATTGTAAAATGTGCCGTCCAAAAGATACGCCATGGAAAAGGAGAGGCAAGACTGCTGGAAGTACTGGAAAAATCGCCGATAGAACTGGAAACGCCCGCCTGTATTCATTTTGGAGAATGTGGAGGGTGCCTGTATCAGAGTATTTCTTATGAAACCCAGTTAAAAATAAAGGAACATCAGGTATTGGGATTGATTGTTCCGGTAGTGGAAAAATATCAACCGTCAGGGAACAACGGACAGGAATCAAAAGTACCGGACTGGTTTGCTGGCATGATAGAAAGTCCTATGAGAAAAGAGTATCGTAATAAGATGGAATTTTCTTTCGGCGATGCTGTAAAAGGCGGAGAATTAATGCTCGGAATGCATAAAAGGGGAAGTTTCCATGATATTGTGGCAGTACACGGGTGTCAGATTGCCGATGAAGATTTTCGTGTGGTTCTGGGTACTACACTGGATTTTTTCAGAGAGAAAGAAGTGCCGTTTTATCATAAAATGAGCCGTGAGGGAGTGCTGCGCCATTTGCTTGTCCGGAAAGGAATCCATACAAAAGAGATTTTAATTGATCTGATTACAACGACGCAGGATAAAGATTTATCGGTACTGTTAAAGGAGTATACGGAAAGGTTGCTGAAATTATCTTTGCGGGGGAAGATTGCCGGAATTTTGCATACGGAAAATGACAGTATGGCGGATGCAGTGATCAATGAGAATACGGAACTCTTATATGGCAGAGAATTTTTTTATGAAGATTTATCAGGACTGAAATTTAAAATAACGCCGTTTTCTTTTTTTCAGACAAATTCCGCAGGTGCTGAGAAACTTTACGGCGCGGTGCGTGATTTCATAGGAGAACTGAAAGGCCGTGAGGGTCATATAGTCTACGATTTGTACAGTGGAACCGGGACGATTGCACAGATGATTTCATCATCGGCAGATCAGGTAATCGGAGTGGAAATCGTGGAAGAAGCGGTAGAGGCAGCGCGGGAAAATGCGGCGTTAAACGGTATTACAAATTGCCGCTTTATCGCAGGCGACGTTTTGAAGGTATTAGACAATATTGAAGAAAAACCGGATTTTATTATATTAGACCCGCCTCGGGAGGGGATTCATCCAAAAGCAATCCGACAGATTATTTCGTACGGAGTGGAAAGGATGGTCTATATTTCCTGTAAGCCGACCAGTTTGAAGAGGGATTTGGAAATTCTGCTGGAAGCAGGATACTGCGTGCAGAAAATGTGCTGTGTGGATATGTTTCCGGGGACAGCGAATGTTGAGACGGTTGTAATGCTTTCCCACAAAAAACCTGACAGCGTAATCAACGTAAAAGTCGAGTTTGGCGAGGGTGAGGGCAAAGTGCCGCTTGATAATATT
>JAAWJJ010000099.1 GCA_022796875.1 Eubacterium sp.
GCTAACTTTGCTCATAAACCGGCGTTCCCTCCGTCAGCACAAATGGAGAAATCATCATGCAAGCATGTGATTATCTCCATATTGGCTGACGAGTGAACTATAGCGAAGATTCTGTTATTGAAAATGAAAAGAAACTGTTATATAATGCATAACAATGGATTATTCGCAAAACGTAAATGGAGGATGCTATGAGAAAAATAAGAACAAGATTTGCGCCGAGCCCGACGGGCAAGATGCACGTTGGTAATTTAAGGACGGCTTTGTATGCGTATTTAATTGCAAAACACGACGGCGGGGAATTTTTGCTCAGAATAGAAGACACCGATCAGGAACGGTATGTGGAAGGAGCGGTTGATATTATTTACCGCACGCTGGAAAAAACTGGACTGATTCACGATGAGGGGCCGGATAAAGACGGCGGGAAAGGCCCGTATGTGCAAAGCGAACGCCAGGAAAAGGGGATTTACCTGGAATATGCGAAAAAACTGATTGAAAAAGGAGAGGCGTACTATTGTTTTTGCGATAAGGAACGGTTAGATGGACTCAAAGAAACCGTTGCCGGAAAAGAGATTTCGATTTACGACAAGCATTGCCTGTCTTTAAGCCGGGAAGAAGTAGAGGCCAACCTTGCCGCCGGTAAACCTTATGTGATCCGTCAGAACAATCCGCGGACAGGCCGGACGTCTTTTACGGATGAGATTTACGGAGAGATCAGCGTGGACAACGCGGAGCTTGACGATATGATACTGATCAAGTCGGACGGTTATCCTACTTACAATTTTGCGAATGTGGTGGACGATCATCTGATGGGGATCACACATGTCGTGCGCGGAAACGAATACCTGTCGTCTTCCCCGAAGTACAACCGTCTGTACGAAGCGTTTGGCTGGGACGTGCCGGTGTATGTACATTGCCCGTTAATTACAAATGAAGAGCATCAGAAGCTGAGCAAAAGAAGCGGTCATTCTTCTTATGAAGATTTGCTGGAACAGGGCTTTGTAACCGAAGCGATCGTCAATTTTGTGGCGCTTCTCGGCTGGAGTCCGGCAGAAAACCGGGAAATCTATTCCCTGCCGGAGCTTGTGGAAAATTTTGATTACCATCATATCAGTAAATCTCCGGCGGTGTTTGACCTTGTAAAACTGAAATGGATGAACGGCGAATATTTAAAATCCTTGGATTTTGAAGAATTTTACAAACAGGCGGAGCCGTATATCCGTGAGGTGATAAAAAAGCCGCTGGATTTGCGTAAAATTGCAGAACTTGTAAAAACGAGAATAGAGGTATTTCCGGATATTGCGGAGCATATTGATTTCTTTGAAGAATTGCCGGAATATGATAGTTCCATGTATACGCATAAAAAGATGAAAACAAACGCGCAGACCTCTCTGGAAGTATTAAAAGAACTTCTGCCGTTGTTCGAAGCGCAGGAAGACTATTCTAACGACGCCCTGTATGAAACTCTGAAACAATATGTAGCGGAAAAAGGCTGCAAAAACGGGTATGCGATGTGGCCGGTACGGACCGCGGTGTCAGGAAAACAGATGACGCCGGGCGGCGCTACGGAAATTATGGAAATTCTCGGAAAAGAAGAATCGCTGCTGAGAATCCGCAAGGCAATTGAGAAGTTGGAGAAAGAATTAACAGAAGACAAATGAATTTGAACCAATCGCAAAGGGAAGCCGTTGCGTTTCGGGACGGAAGCTGTTTTTGTATTGCGGGTCCCGGAAGCGGCAAGACTTCCGTTATTATTAACCGGGTGCATGCGCTTGTGGAAGAAGCGCATGTGCTTCCAGGACATATTTTAGTCGTCACTTTTACAAAAGCGGCAGCGAATGAGATGAAGCAGAGGTATCTGCAGCTATCCGGGCAAAGCAGGACAGATGTAACGTTCAGCACATTTCATTCGTTGTTTTTTCGGGTATTGCAGGCGGCATACGGGTACCGCGCGGAAAATATTATAAAGGAAGAAACGAAGTATCAGTTTATGCGCGACGTGATCTGTCAGAAAGATCTGTCCTGCGAAAACGAAAATGAATTTGTAAGCAATATTTTAGAAGAAATCAGCCTCGTAAAAAATAAGGAGATCACGCCGGAACATTATTATGCTAAAAGCTGCGGGGAAGAAGTATTCCGGGAGGTTTTTGCATGTTATAACAGAAAGATGCAGGAGGCAAAACTGATTGATTTTGACGATATGCAGAGTTTTTGCAGGCAGCTTTTTGTGCAGCGTCCGGATATTCTGAAAAGATGGCAGCAGAAATACCGGTATCTGATGGTAGATGAATTTCAGGATATTGATTTGCAGCAGTATGAGATTTTGAAATTATTAGCGGGAAAACAGAAAAACGTATTTGCTGTCGGGGACGACGACCAGTCGATCTATCGGTTCCGGGGAGCAAATCCGGAAATTTGTTTCCGGTTTTTAGAAGAATATGAGAATACCAGGAAGATTGAACTGTTTACCAATTACCGCAGTACAAAACCGGTTGTGGAACTTTCTCAAATACTGATCCGGCAAAATAAAAAACGGTTTCGGAAACAGCTGCAGGCCCAAAAAGAACAGGGCGCGGCAGTGGTTTACCGGATATACAAAAACCAGTATGAAGAAGCGGCTGCGATTATCAATGAATTAGAGGGTTATAAAAAGGCAGGCGGCAGTTATGACGATACGGCGATCCTGTTCCGCACGAACCGTCAGCCCGGACTGTTTGCGGAAAAGCTGATGGAGTACAATATTCCGTACCGGCTGAAAGATCATATTCCGAATCTGTTTGAGCATTGGATTGCAAAAGACATGATTACTTATTTGAAAATTGCATGTGGGAGCCGTAAACGAAGTGATTTTTACCGGATTATGAACCGGCCGAACCGGTATTTGAGCCGTGCGGGATTAGAAAGTGCGGGATTAAACAGTACGGGATTCGCCGGTGCGGAAGTGGCGTTTGACGTATGGCAGGAATATTATGAAGATCAGGACTGGATGTGCGAGAGAATTGAACAGTTGGAGTACGATCTTAAGGTATTATCCAGGCTGAAGCCGAAAGCGGCGCTGAATTATATCCGCAATACAGTTGGTTATGAAACGTTTTTGCAGGAATATGCGGCCGGACATGGTGTGGAATTGGAAGAACTGTATGATGTGTGGGAACGTCTTTCGGAATCTGCCGGGCAGTATGAAACATATGAACAGTGGTTTTTACATATGGAAGAATATAAGGTCCGGCTGCAAAAAACTTTTGAAAAACGGGAAATACAGGAGAAACAGGCAGGCGTAACGCTTTCTACACTGCATGCTGCGAAAGGGTTGGAATATGAAGTAGTCTTTATTGTGGATATTAACGAGGGAATCATTCCATATAAGAAAGCGGTGCTGCAGGAAGAAATAGAAGAGGAAAGGCGCCTTTTATATGTGGGGATGACCCGGGCAAAAAGCCGCCTTTACTTAAGTTCCGTCAGGAACATGCAGAATCATGAGGCTGAAACGTCCGGTTTCATCCGGGAAATGGGTTTTTTGAGAAAACAGAAGAAATCAGGAAAAATTAAAAATCGGATTATTAGATAAAGTGAGGCGAAAGAGGATATGACATTTTATCAGGAACTGCAGTTAAATCAGGAGGGATCAAAAAATGTGGTCCGCGAGGCCAGAGGGAAGAAAGAAAAATGTAAACATATGGCGATCTATTTGTTTAAAGTGCTCCTGACATCGGTATTTTGTATTGCTTTTGTTTTTTTATTCGCACAGATTTTCGGAGCGGAAAACAGCATCGCCGGTGTAGTGGTATTATTATGCGTAATGGCGTTTCGTTTTGCGGATTTGGGAATCCGTACTGCAGAGGCGATGTGGGTATTCCCGATTCTGTTCGGGATCCTGGCATTCGGTCCGAAACTGGCAAACAGCGGAAACCTGTTTACGGAACTGCTTGTCAACAGCGTCTGCATTCTGGCGCTTCTGGTACTGGGCTGCCATAATGTCATCATGTTTAACCATTCGACGCTGCTGCTGGGATATTTGCTGCTGTATGGATATGATGTTACCGGAAGCGCATATTTCAAACGGCTGGCAGGGCTGGCAGCGGGCGCGGCGGTGATCATGATTATTTATTACCGCAACCACAGGAAAAAAGCTTACAGGCGCGGCCTGAAAGATTTGCTGCGGGAATTTCAGTTTTCTTCTACCCGGACGCAGTGGCAGATCAAAATGATGCTTGGCATTTCCACCGTGATTTTTTTACTCGGCCTGTTTCAGTTCCCGCGCAGGATGTGGGCGGGCATAGCGGTAATGTCGATTACGATGCCATTTCAGGGGGATTTGTACAAACGGGTGAAAGGCCGGATTTTCGGAAGTGTGGCCGGCGGACTTCTGTTTATACCGTTTTATTACATACTTCCGGAATCCATGCGGGCATATATCGGCGTCATGAGCGGAATCGTTTTGGGATTTTGCTCTACTTATGGTTTCCAGACTATTTGTAATGCGTTTGCGGCGATGTCGATTGCGGTTGCCGGATTGGGATTCGGCCCTGCAGTATTATTCCGTGTGGTAAATAATGTGATCGGAGCGGTTTACGGATTGATTCTAACGAAGTTTTCCTGTTACATATCGTCAAATTCCGCATCGTCCAGAAGCTGATCGAAAATGTCTTCTACAATTTCATATTCTTCATCGTCTTCGATCGGCTCAAGGAACGGTTCCCCGTCTTCGTCTTCAAAATAGCGGTAAATGTAGACGATTCCCTCGCTGTTTTCCTTACCATGCTCGTCTAACGGTAATAATACGATATAATCCTGCTTGAGTTCATCGACTTCAAAAATAGTCAGTATCCTGCAATCCGTTTCCGTGTCGTCCTCGAGCGTAAGCGTTACGATAATGTCTTCTTCGTCGTTTATGTTCCGGTTGTCTGCCATAGTGGTTCTCCTTTTCATGGTAATGGCTGTACGTCCGCTTTGAGCCGTACGGATATCAAAAGCAGGGCTGCTTTGGCGTACAGTAGTTTTCAGTATAACTTCAGTATAAAAAAGGATGTCCGGAAAGTCAATTCTTTGTCTGCAAAAAGTCTGCTGATTCAGTTTTTCCAGTGCGATCCTGCCCGGAGGTTTTTTTATATCATAGGAAATTTGGCGCGTTATCACTTTAATTTGACGCGGTATTTCCTATGATATAAAAAATGCCTGGAACATCATGTTCCAGACACCTTGATAAAGTAGCGAGAGGGGGACTTGAACCCTCGACACCACGGGTATGAACCGTGTGCTCTAGCCAGCTGAGCTATCTCGCCA
>JAAWJJ010000100.1 GCA_022796875.1 Eubacterium sp.
TCGTCGAACCCGCAAGCGGCTTCTTCTCACTTGCGCTCATTCATATCTTCAGCGTCAAAGGCTTCCGAAATGGCTGTTCCCGGCGCCACCATCGGGAATACCATATCGTCGCTGTCCAGAATACATTCGATCACATATGGATGCTTTGCCGCAAGGGCATCGGCAAATGCGTCTTCAAATTCTTTCTGCGACGTCACACGCACCGCTTTTGCACCCATAGCTTCGGACAATTTCACAAAATCTACCGCATCACTAAATATGGTATTGGAATACCGTTTTCCATAAAACAGATCCTGCCACTGATGCACCATGCCAAGGACATGGTTATTCATCACTATCTGGATCAGCGGAAGTCTTTCCCTGACTGCGGTCGCCACTTCATTCATATTCATCCGGAAACATCCGTCGCCGGCAATATTAATAACCTGCTTTTCCGGTTTTGCAATCTGGGCGCCGATAGCGGCTCCCAAACCGTAACCCATCGTTCCCAGGCCTCCGGAAGTTAAGAAACGGTGCGGCTCTTTATATTTATAATATTGCGCCGCCCACATCTGGTGCTGCCCGACTTCCGTTACGATCACCGCGTCCCCCTGCGTCATCTCATATATTTTTTCTACTACATAAGGACCGCTTAACACGCCTTTTTCATATTTTAACGGAAAATCTTCTTTCATTTTCCGGATGGCCGCCAGCCATTCCGAATGGCTGCAGGACGGAATCCTGCCGTTTAACTTTTGTAAAATCACCTTGATATCGCCGATTATTTTGGCATCTACCAGAATATTTTTATTAACTTCCGCCGGATCAATATCCAATTGCAGAATTTTCGCCTGGCTGGCAAACCGCTCCGCATCGCCAAATACACGGTCGCTGAACCGCACGCCTATGGCAATCAGCAGGTCGCATTGGCTGACGCCGTAATTTGACGTTTTCGTACCGTGCATGCCCAGCATACCCGTATAGTTTTCTTTTGTGCCGTCAAACGCGCCTTTTCCCATCAGGGAATCGCATACCGGCGCCTGCACTTTTTCCACAAATTCCGCCAGTTCCTGCGACGCATCCGAAATCGTGGCGCCGCCGCCGACAAAAACATATGGTTTTTGGGCTTTTTCGATCATTTCGGCCGCTTTTTCAATATCCTCTTCCAAAATGGTATTTTCGACACGCCCGACCTTTTCGATCTTTACGGATTCATAATCTGTTTTTCCCGCTGTAATATCTTTCGGAATATCAACTAACACCGGCCCTGGACGCCCTGTCATGGCAATTTTAAAAGCCCTGCGGATCGTTACCGCAAGATCTCCGACGTCCTTGACGATAAAATTGTGCTTCGTAATCGGAGTCGTAATCCCGGTAATATCAATTTCCTGAAAGCTGTCTTTGCCCAGCAGCGACAGTCCTACGTTGCAGGTAATCGCTACCATCGGGATGGAATCCATATATGCAGTCGCGATTCCGGTCACGAGATTTGTCGCGCCCGGACCGGAAGTTGCAAAGCAGACGCCCGGTTTCCCGCTGCACCTTGCATAACCGTCCGCCGCATGGGAAGCTCCCTGCTCGTGGGACGTCAGTACATGACGGATTTCATCCTTATGCTTATATAGTTCGTCGTATAAATTTAAAATAGCTCCTCCTGGATAACCAAATACCGTATCCACGCCCTGCTCTTTTAAACATTCTATTACAATTTGTGCGCCTGTTAACTGCATACTTTATAAATCCTTCCTGAAATAATTCACTTCGGCGCCGGAAATCTGTGATTCGCTCTTCAGCCTTAAATTTCCTACGCCTGCTATTTGTTTTTAAATTTCCGGCGTTTTCATAACTGCTCCGGTAGCTCCGGAAGTAACCATGCTCTGATAACGCGCCAGATATCCTTCCGTCACGCGTGGTTTACGAGGCTGCCATTTTGCCTTGCGGGCTGCCATTTCTTCGTCCGATACGGCAACATTCAGCTTCATTTCCGGAATATTGATCTGGATCGTATCTCCCTCTTCGATCAGTGCAATCGGTCCTCCGACTGCCGCTTCCGGAGAAACGTGGCCAATCGCCGCGCCGCGGCTTGCACCGGAAAAACGTCCGTCTGTGATCAGCGCTACAGTAGAACCGAGTCCCATACCGACGATTGCAGACGTCGGGTTTAACATTTCTCTCATACCCGGACCGCCTTTCGGTCCTTCATAACGGATGACTACGACGTCGCCTTCTTTAATCTTTCCGCCTTTGATTGCGTCAATAGCGTCTTCTTCACAGTCAAACACTCTGGCCGGGCCTTCATGCACCATCATTTCTTCTGCTACAGCGGAACGTTTTACAACGCCGCCGTCCGGAGCCAGATTTCCTTTTAATACCGCAAGTCCGCCAGTCTGGCTGTACGGATTGTCAATCGGACGAATGACTTCCGGATTTTTGTTGACCGCATTTTTAATATTTTCACCGACTGTTTTTCCTGTAGCAGTCATACAGTCGAGATTCAGCAGGTCTTTCTTCGCCAGTTCTGCCATAACGGCATATACGCCGCCCGCTTCATTCAGATCTTCCATATACGTAGGGCCTGCCGGAGCCAGATGGCAGAGGTTCGGCGTCCGTTCGCTGATTTCATTTGCATAGGAAATGTCAAAATCAAAACCGATCTCATGCGCGATTGCCGGCAGATGGAGCATGGAATTTGTCGAGCATCCCAGCGCCATATCCATCGTCAGCGCATTAATAATCGAATCTTTTGTCATAATGTCGCGCGGACAGATATTTTTGCGGTACAGTTCCATCACTGCCATTCCGGCATGCTTCGCCAGTTTGATTCTTTCGGAATAAACGGCCGGAATCGTGCCGTTGCCCTGCAGTCCCATACCGAGTACTTCGGTCAGGCAGTTCATGGAATTTGCCGTATACATACCGGAACAGGAGCCGCATGTCGGACATACTTTATTTTCAAACTCTTCCACTTCTTCTTCCGTCATTTTTCCGGCAGCATAAGAACCTACCGCTTCGAACATGGAAGACAAAGAACGTTTCTGTCCTTTGATATGTCCGGCTAACATCGGGCCGCCGCTGACAAATACGGTCGGAATATTTAGCCTTGCCGCCGCCATCAAAAGGCCCGGAACATTTTTATCACAGTTCGGCACCATAACCAGCGCGTCAAACTGATGAGCCAGAGCCATACATTCCGTAGAATCTGCAATCAAATCTCTCGTTACCAGGGAATATTTCATTCCCACATGGCCCATGGCGATACCGTCGCATACGGCGATCGCCGGAAATACGACCGGAGTGCCGCCAGCCATTGCCACTCCTATTTTTACCGCTTCTACAATTTTATCCAGGTTCATATGTCCCGGTACGATCTCGTTATAGGAACTTACAATACCTACGAGAGGTTTTTCCAGCTCTTCTTTCGTATATCCCAATGCGTTAAAAAGGGAACGGTGCGGTGCCTGCTGCATGCCTTTCGTTACATTATCACTTCTCATTTTCTTCATTTCCTTTCTGTATCCTTTATGTGAAAATACTGTTTCTAAATAAATACATCGTGTTCCATCACAATGCATACAAAAACAGATAGTTAAACGCGTTCTGCTATTAAATCGCCCATCTGCGTGGTCCTGACCAGTTCAAACTGCGGTTTTTCTTCTTCTTTGTTCGTCATAATATCGACCGTACGATAATTTTCTTTTAATACCTGTTCTACCGCCTGTTCAATGGCCGCCGCTTCTTTATCCAGATCAAAGGAAAAACGAAGCATCATCGCCGCGCTTAAAATTGTGGCGATCGGATTTGCAATATTTTTACCGGCAATATCCGGTGCGGAACCGCCGCTCGGCTCATACAGTCCGAATTTTGTATCGTTCATGCTGGCGGATCCCAACATCCCGATCGAACCTGTAATCATGCTCGCTTCATCGGATAAAATATCGCCAAACATATTTTCCGTTAAAATCACGTCAAACTGTCCCGGATCCCGGACTAACTGCATGGCGCAATTGTCAACCAGCATATGTTCGTAAGACACGTCCGGATAATCCGCGGCCACTTCGTCTACCACGCCACGCCAGAGCCTGGAAGAATCCAGTACGTTCGCCTTATCTACGCTTGTAACTTTCTTCTTCCGTTTCAAGGCAATCTCAAACGCTTTTACCGCAATCCTTTTAATTTCTTTTTCGCTGTAGGTAAGCGTATCCGTCGCCTGCAGGATTCCGTTTACTTCTTTTGTTTCACGCTCCCCGAAATACAACCCGCCTGTCAGTTCCCGCATGATCGCCAGGTCAAACCCGCTGCCGATAATCTCGTCTTTTAATGGACATGACTCTCGCAATTCTTTATATAAATATGCCGGACGCAGATTTGCAAACAGATTCAAAGCTTTCCGCAATTTTAACAGCCCCGCTTCCGGCCGCAGATCGGACGGAAGCTGATACCATGGAGAAGTCGTGGTATTGCCGCCGATGGACCCCATCAATATGGCGTCGCTTGCCTTTGCCGCTTCAATCGCTTCATCAGTTAACGGTACGCCATGCACATCAATGGAAACTCCTCCCATTAATATTTCTTCAAACTCAAAAGTATGGCCATATTTTTTTCCAACACTGGTCAACACTTTTTTTGCTTCGCGTACAATTTCCGGCCCGATCCCATCTCCTGAAATCACTCCTACATGAAACTGCATGTTTATTCCCCTTTCGTTACTATATATTGTAACAGTTCAGCCATAGGCCGCTTAATGCGCGAATCATGCTTGCATGAATGAACGCATAAGCGCGGCTATGAGCGAAACGCCGGGTTATGAGCAAAGTTAGCTGCGAAGCAGCGGGAAAGCGCTGAAAGCGCCTTTGCGAATGGCGTAGGCTGAACGGTTACTATTATCATTACTCTCAATCATACCTTATCTAAATACAGATTTCAACACTAATACTATTTAACTTTTTTATGATCGTTATAACTTCTGTTTATGACGTGCTGCTTTTGTATTCGCTGATGTTATCATTTATGGAACTTAGGAGCTGTTCGCGTTAATGTATAATTATTAACTGGAAGAAATAGGAATTATTACTAAAATAAAAAGGAAGCAAAGAAATTCCCCACTTCCCAATCATACAACTTTTCTTTGTGAACGTCCATTCCTACGAAAATTGTATTATAATCCATTTGTAATGACCTCCTTTTGTATGCATTACGAGTATGTGAAATCTGCGGCACGAGAACCGTATCCGGACAATCCACTCCTCTCTTGCAATCGAGCACAATTCTCTCTCGTTGGAACAGGTGAC
>JAAWJJ010000031.1 GCA_022796875.1 Eubacterium sp.
GACAAAAGGTTTCCCGCATCAGGCGACAGGAAATCCTACATATCGAATTCTTATCCAAAAAGATCACATCCCATAGACACAGAATTTTTTACAGCCTCTGTTCATCTTCTGAGTTCCTCCACAACCGTTTCCTGCAGCAGTTCCCTGCCGGATAAAAACATTGCCAGCACGCAGACAACGATATTTACTGAAACCATAAACACACACGGAAGCAGAGCCATATTATTATTTACAATAATATAACGGATAATATGCTGCATGACTCCGGCAAGTATCTTCCGGCAGACCATGGTAATGAGAAGCATACAGACACTTGTACTGATTCCGTAAAAAAGTCCCTCACCGATCAGCATATTCCGAAATCCCTGTTTTGTAATACCCATCGCACGCAATACGCCGCTCTCATAACGCCGGGACTGTATCTGATGCTTCATACTGTTTATACTATGCAGCAGACTGACAAAAAACAAAATAACTGCAATCCCGTAAAAGAAATATACTTTCTGAATTAAAATGCTGTTTTTCCGGTTAATCTCTTCCGTATTATCATGTATGATACATTTGTTTAAGCAGGAAAAGTAAGGCTCCAGTTCCCGGATTACTTCTTCACTTTTCGCCGCTTCTTCCAGGTCGATATTGACACTGTTGTAATCTGCAATTCCAAAATTTGATTCCATGGTTTCCTGCGGCAGGATAATACTTACCACATCCGCCCCGGAACCGATAAACTGATCCGTTTCCGCAATACAACGGCTGACAACCGCCGATACCGTAAACTCTTTTTCCGTATAATTTTCTTCAGGCAGCTGAAATTTTAAAATGTCGGCAGATTCATACGATGTGCTTTTGGGAACTTTTAACGTGATCCGGTCGCCAGGATGTATATCTATTCCGTCATAAAATCCGCCCCCGTCCATCAGGGTTTTTAAAATCACCTGATTGTCCTGCGCCATTTGTTCCGGCTTTATTTCGCCCTCCAGCAAATATTCCGATAATTCCGATAACTGCCCCGCTTCATAGCCGTATACATTGGCTTTCAGCCTGTAGTCCCCCTCTCCTTGCTTCACCGCGATTCCGTTATATTTTTCCATAATCTCTTCATCCGGTTTGACGTCGCCGTCTTTCTCAAGTTCCGGATAAAATTCCGTCCACTTGAAAATACCGTTATTTAACAGGATTTCTCCCAATACATATGATACCGGATAAATCGCTTTGACTCCGTCAGGCTTATGTTCCTTTAAGTTCGCTGCAATCTCGTTTGGAATAACTTTACGCAGATCGTCATCCTGTATGGATACGCTGATATCTGTATGCAAAGCCTGATCCGTCTGCATGGAGTGTATGTTATTCTGCTTCGCATTTTCCGCAACGTACGTCGTACATAGAAATAATACGCCGCCAAGCGACAGCGATACTGCTATTCCTGCAAATACGGATTTCCTGGCCAGCAGAAACCTGCAGCTTAAGACATGCATCAGATTGTGCCTTCTGAAGCTGACGATCCTGCGGCTTTTTACACCGGAATAATTTCTCATTTTTTCAGCCTGCGTCAAGTTCTGCAGCTGGAATACCGTCCCCATGCAGCTAAACAGCAAAAACAGGAAAAACAGCAAAATACCCAGACGGAACGCCGTCAAATCCGCTGCAAATTTACCGGGATATAACAATTTTGCAATCAGGTTTCCGAGTATGCCCCCAGCGGCATAAGCCGGCAGAAACAATATAAACAATTCCCAAAACATTGCCGCAAACATATGCCGGCCGTCCATGCCCAATACTTCCAGTATCCCGTACTGGCTTCTTCGTTTTTCAACGTTAACCTGATAAATACTGTAAATAATAAAAATACCGAAAACAAACAATATTACAAATACTAATTTTCGCAAAAGGCCGCTGCTGTTTTCCAGCGTCCCCAGTATATAGATCAGTTTTCCGCTCTCCAGCCGGGAGGCCTTGCAAAGAATATCCGGAAGCGTTTCCTGCGGCTCCGCTCCGATGTAAGAGGCGATCTTTTCGTTTACTTTCCAGTCCGATAATTTTATCTGATTTTCCTGCACAAATTTCTCTAATTGCCCATACACACGTGATTCTTCCGAAAACTGCAGATAATAAAACCATTCGCCCCCGTTTTCCTGCACGGCGGCCTGATCTGCAAAAACCAAAACGTCGTTCCGGTCTGTTTTCACTCCTTCCGAAAGGATACCTGTTAAAATATACCGTTTTCCATTCCATTCCCATACGCTCCCCAACGAATCTTCCACTTTCAGACTGTGAAGTGCATAATAATCCAGCGCAATTTCCCCCGGTTTCTCCGGATAGCTGCCTGCCAGCAATTTCCGCCCCGTCATGTTCAGGCAGTTCTCATCCCCGTAGCATAATGTAAACTCCCCGTCCTCCGTTTCGTACGGTCTGGCGCAGTACGCCCCGGCCTGTATCAGACGATACCCGTCCGAATCCGCCGGATTTGAAACCGCCTGTTCCATAATTGATAGTCGGCTGGCCGAATCCGATTCCCCGCTGGCTGTCTGGATTCGGTACTGCCAGCTCCCGTATTCTTCTTTTGCATTTTCATAATCGGCATTGTGGTTGCTGTGCATCAGGGAAACGATTCCGTTTAACAAAAGCGCCGACATACAAATTCCCAGAAATAAAATAACGGCCTGTTTCCGGTAGTAACGCAGCCAGGAAACCGCCAGTTTAACACTGCTACGCATGAACGTCACCCTCTTTCCCGTTCCTTACAAAACTTTCAGAGAGCACGCCGTCTTCTATACGTATGATGCGGCTGCAGCCTGCTGCAATCACTTCATTATGCGTTACCATAAGAATCGTCTGGTTATACTGCTTTCCGCTGGCTTTCAACAGGCTGATCACATCGTTTGCCGTCCTGGAATCCAGATTTCCGGTCGGCTCATCCGCCAGGATCAGCGCCGGCTTATTTGCCAGTGCACGCGCGATCGCCACTCTTTGCTGCTGTCCGCCGGAAAGTTCCCCCGGATATTTTGTCCTTTTATCCCAGATCTTTAAATCTTTTAACAACTGTCTGATAAACGCATGGTCGATATTTCTTCCCCGGTCAAAAGAAACCGGCAGCGCCACATTATCATACACGTTTAACATCGGCATCAGGCTGTAACTCTGAAACACGAATCCGATATTCCTGCGGCGGAATATGGTCAGTTCCTTTGGCTTTAACTCCGCAATATTCTTTCCGCGCACCACGATATCCCCTTCCGTCGCGGTATCCAATCCTCCGATCAGATTCAGAAGCGTGCTTTTTCCCGAGCCGGAAGTTCCCAGCAGCGCTGCAAACTCTCCCTGCTTAACAGAAAGATTTACATGCTTTAACGCTTTTACCTGATTTTCACCCTCCCCATAATTTTTACTTAAGTTTCTGATTTCCAAAATCGCCATTTAACTGCCCCCTTTGCTGTAGTATGATTTCATAATAGCCGCCGCACTTTACAGAAATCCTACAGACAGCAAAACAAATCTAACAGTTTTGTAAGAATACCGTGAACACGCTCCCTCTCCCGGCTTTTGACCTCACGGTCATATAACCTTTTTCTTTCTCCAGTATCATTTTCGACAAATACAGTCCTATGCCGGTTCCTTCCGTCTGTTCCGCCCGTTTGCTGCGGTAAAAACGGTCGAACAAATACGGAATTTCTTCTTTCGAAATTCCCATGCCGTTGTCTTTAAAATGTATCATACTGTAGGTTTCCAGCCTTTCCAGCGATATTTCCACTTTGCCGCACTCAGGCGTATACTTAATCGCATTTTCCAGCACATTTTCAAACACTTCCGCCGTCCATTTCGGATTATGCAGCAGTCTGGCGTCTTCAAATTCCGCGACGCAAACCCGGATGTTTTTCTTCTCCGCTTTTTCAAAAACCGCGCTGACGGCGCTCCGTATCGTATCTTTAATACCCGCTTCAAATAAATCAAACGTAATGACATTCTGTTCCAGCTTCGTCATTTTAAACAGGGACTCCAGCAGCCAGTTTATTTTTTCGGACTGTGCCTTTAACTTCCGCATAAAACGAGCCCGTTTCTCTTCCGTCAGGCCGTCGCTGTCCAAAATCTCTTCATACATCATAAGGTTGGCTAACGGCGTTTTCAACTGATGCGACAGATCGGAGATCAATTGTTTGATCTGCTCTTTTTCCGCATCCGCCCTGCCGACCTCAAACTCCAGTTTTTCGGATATCGTTTTTAACTGGTGTGAAAACAGGGAATATTCCGCTTCATTGAAAGGAACTTCCGTAATCTTTTGCCCTCCGATTATTTTTTCCATTATTTCACTGGTTTTCCGGTAGGTTCTTTTATGTTTCACAGCCAGAAAAATAAGAAGAACCATAGCTGCCGCCGCCCAGATACTAACAATTGTCAGCATAACCATCATTTATCCGACACTTCTTTCTATGAATATACCGTCCCATATGTCCATGGCGGTCAGTCTGGTCTTTCTTTCCATAAATACCCCATGCCGTGCACCGTTTTAATCCGTTCAGGATTTTTCGGGTCGTCTTCTATCTTCAGCCGTAATCTCCGGACATTCACGGATACAATATTATCGTCTACAAATTGCCCGTCGTTTTCCCAGATCCGGGCAAGAATCTGTTCTTTCGACAGAACCAGTCCTTTGTTCTGCATAAAATACGTCAACAATTTAAACTCGACCGCGCTCAATTCCAGAGGGCCGTCCCCTTTCCTGGCCTGACAGTTCGCCAAATCTACAACGATATTTCCGGACCGCAATACCATATGCTCCGTATGCCTCATCATTTTCTTTACCCTGGCCTTTAACACCGCAACGGAAAACGGCTTCGGCATATAATCGCTGGCGCCCGATTCCAGCGCTTTGACTTCATCCAGCTCGGAATCCCTCGCCGTCAGCATAAGAATCGGGACATCCGAAGCGGCACGTATTTCCCTGCAAAAATCAAATCCGTTCCCATCCGGCAGATTACAGTCCAGTATCATTCCGCTTATCTCCTCCCGGCGCAAATATTCTTTCGCCTTTTTTATCGTTTCCGCACCAAACACTTTATATTGCTCCGCTTCCATCACAAAAGCCAGTCCCTCTTGCAGATCGGTATCGTCTTCCACGATCAGCAGTTGTTCCATTTCACTCGCAATCATAGCCATAAAAAATCCCCCTGGTTTTCTTTCCTGCAACTATTATAAGTTGCAGTTCACCCCACGCCATTCGCAAAGGCGCTTTCTCGCTGCTTCGCAGCTAACTTTGCTCATAAACCGGCGTTCCCTCTGTCAGCACAAATGGAGAAATCATCATGCAAGCATGTGATTATCTCCATATTGGCTGACAAGTAAACTGTAAACAAGTAAACTGTAACCATTATAATTGTTTTTTCTGCATTTAAAAAGAGGTAATCTTGCCTTTCCCCGTGTATGCGCGTATAATAAATGCAGGATTATGAAATTTAAGAGGTGACATTATGATAAAAAATATTACGGTACTTGGTTCCGGTACGATGGGACACGGCATTGCGCATGTATTTGCACGTCAGGGATATAACGTAAACATTTATGAACCGTTTGCTTCCGCCAGGGAAGCCGCCATGCCGAAAATAGAATCCGAACTGCAGTTTTTGGTGGAGGAATCGTACATATCAAAAGAAGAAATGGAACAGACGATTGCCCGTATTTCTATTTACGAAGACCTGGAAGAATCTGCCCAAAATGCGGACTATGTAGTAGAAGCCTGCCCGGAACAGCTTGCCTTAAAACAGGAACTGTTTGGAAAACTGGACAAAATCTGCCCTGCGCACACGATTTTTTCCACCAACACTTCCAGCTTAAAGTTAAAAGAAATCACGGCGTTTCTCCCGGAAGAACGGAAAGCCAGATGTATGATCACTCATTGGTACAATCCGCCATACCTGCTTCCGATTGTGGAACTTTCCAAATTCGGAAACATGGAGGATGACGTTTTTCAGGAAATTTACGATCTTCACGTAACATGTGAAAAAGAACCCGTCAGCATTTTAAAAGACGTACCGGGTATGGTGGCAAACCGTATGCTCCATGCCCAGGCCAGAGAAGCGTTCTACCTGGTAGAAAACGGCGTTGCTACCGCAGAAGATATCGACCGGGCGTTAAAATACGGCCCCTGCTTCCGCAATGCGACCACTGGAATGTTGGAAACGGCCGACATGGGTGGACTTGATATCTGGACGGCTGGCGAAGACAACATGTTTCCAGAACTGAATAACTCGGACAAGGCCAGCGATTTTATGCGGGACCATGTAAAGGCCGGCGAACTTGGATTTAAAACCGGAAAAGGATTTTTCGAATATCCGGAAGACCAAAAAGAACAGATTCAAAAAGATTTTTACCGACGACTGCTTACCCAGCTAAAAGTCAGTAAAGAGTATTAAATCCGGAAATACTGAAATTTTTACAAAAGGAGAGATGGTTTCAAATGTCTGCTATGGAATTGAATATGTCACTTTCACAAAAACAGGTCTTATCGCAACACATGGTACAGTCCATGGAAATTTTGCAATTGAGCGCGCAGGAACTGGAAAGCTATATCGAAAATCTTTCTATGGAAAATCCTGTCATTGAACTGGCAGAAAACCATGCTTCGGCCTCTTCTGCCCGCCAGGAAGATTTGCAGCGCAAGCTGGACTGGCTGGAATCCACCGACTATCAAAACAGGGTTTATTACCAGGCTGACCGCTCTGCGGAAAGCCAGTCGGAAAACTGGTATGACCACACGGAATCGGAAGAATCTTTAAGCGAGTATCTCCTTTCTCAGATGCTTTTAAACCACTATTCGGAACAGGATTATGCCATTATCGAATTTATGGTTCTGTCATTGAACGACCAGGGATATTTTACGGACGACTTGTCCGTCGTCTGCAATAAATTTCAGATTTCGGCAGAGCATGCGGAAAAAATGCTGTCCGAAATCCAGGCGCTGGATCCTGCCGGCGTTGCCGCCAGGAATTTAAAGGAATGTCTGCTGCTGCAGCTGCGCCGGAGCAAACTGGATTCACCTATTGCAGAAGCGGTCATTGAACATCATTTAGAAGATATTGCACGCAATCATTTAAAGGAAATTACACGCAAATTAAATATTTCCTACGATGAAATTATGGACATCTGCAAGCTGATCCGTTCCTTTAACCCGAAACCCGGCAGTTCGTTCAGCAGCCGGGAACAGCTTCGTTACATCAGTCCGGACGCCGTTGTAATAAAACTTGAAAACCAGTTTGAAATACTGATTAACGAATATCAATATCCAAAATTTAATATCAGCGCTTATTATCAGGAGTTACAGCAGACTACCTCCGACGCCGAAACCAAAAAATATTTGTCGGATAAAATCCAACAGGCGAAATGGGTATCCGGATGTATTGAACAGCGAACTTCCACCTTATCGAGCGTTATGCACGCCCTCGTCGATATGCAGCACGACTTTTTCCTAAATGGACCGGGGCACAAACATCCTTTGCGTTTATCCGACATCGCAAAAGAAGTGCACCTGCACGAATCTACGATTAGCAGGACGCTGCGCAGCAAATATTTGCAGTGTTCCTGGGGTGTATTCCCTTTAAGTTATTTTCTGACGTCTGCCGCCACGAAATCTTCGGCTGACAGCAATGAAAAAACTCCAGAGCAGGTAAAGAGCTGTATCCAAAAAATTATTGATTCTGAAGACAAACAGAAACCATACAGTGATCAGGCAATCAGCCAGAAACTGGAAGAAAGCGGCATACATATTTCCAGGCGCACGGTCAATAAGTACCGCACGGAAATGAACCTGCCGGATAAAAGCGGGCGGAAAAACTGGGCATAGGCGCCAACAAATAATACTATCATCCACGGAAATTCTATTATCATGAATCACAGAAAAAAACAAGCCTGTTTACAGTTTTATTAATATCTGCGAACGGGCTTGCTCTTCTCATATGTCACGGAATTTTCGTATTATTTTGCTTTGACACTTTCCGTTTTAATCACAAATTTCACTCTTCCGGCAACGTCCTGCGCTTTTCCTCCAAAAGATTCATAAGCGTTTCCGGAATCCACAACTTCCTGGATCCGTTCTGTCAAATCCTTTATGTCGCCGTTATAAATCTCTTCCAGCTTCCCGATCCCCTCTTCGTCAAACTTCAGTATACCGTTCGCCAACTCTTCGGAACCGTCCGTTAATTGCTGCACGCCGTCTGCGATTTTGCCGGCGCCGTCGTTTAATTTCGACGCGCCGTCGTTCAATTCGGCGTTTTTGGACACCAATGTCTGACTGCCCGCATACAGCTGATACACGCCGTCCGTTAACGCCGGGATTTTATCCGAAATGCCGCGGCCTCCGTTTGCCAGCTCGTTCATTCCGCTTACCAGGCTGTATCCGGAATCTGCATCTGCTGCTTCTATATTTTTTGCAATCTGGCTTTTTGCAAATTCCGCCCCCTGGACCGCTGCCTGCCCTGCGGCTGTCCCGGCTGCTGCTTTGGCTCCCTGTTTTACACTATCCGCCAGCGAAGTCCCTACGCTTTCTTTCGCCTGTTCTGCAACACTGACGACTACGCCTGACGCCGTCTGTTCCGCGACACTTGACGCTACCTGCTCCGCAACACCCGGCGCCACCTGTTCTGCGACACCTGACGCTACATTGGACGCTACGCTTTTTGCCGTTTCTTCCGCTACGGTTCCGGCTGCCGCCCCGATCGTTTCCGTCAGCGACTGAATCTGCTGCGCTGCTGCCTGCGTTACAGCCGCCTGAGTCGCCGGATCCTGCATTGCCTCTTCTACCGTTATATGATATTGGCCGGCCGCCTGCACGTAACCAGCCGCCGTAAACGCCGCCTGAAGCTGTGACTGCATCTCCGGTGATATTGCCCTGGAAGCAGCTGCTTCGGCCTGTGTTCTGGCCTGTGCCGCGATCGTGTCAAGCTGCCCGTTCATTGCAGCTTCGGCCTGTGCTTTTGCCTGTGCCGCAATGTCCGCTTCCTGTTCCCGGATTCCCTCAACAGCAGACCGTTTTGCCGCAGCTGCCGCTGCCGCCTGCGATTCCTCCGACGCTACGGAATCATAAAATTCCTGCTCTGCCTGCGCTTTAATATGATTATAATTCTGCGGATTGGAATCATCGGCAAACTGTGCTTCCACCGCACTTTCCGCTGCGGATTTTGCAGCGTTTTCCGCTGCTGTCTTTTCGTTTTCTCCCATCACCGTATTCAACGCCTGATCCAATACCTGAATTCCATCATTTAACGTATTAACGCTTGACGCCAATTCTCCCAGGCCATCTGCCAGAAGCCCAGTCTGGCTGTTTAACGTTTCCAGGCCGCCTGCCAGTGTTCCTGCCCCGTCTGTGTATGCTGCAATCCCGCCTGCCAGCGTTCCTGCCCCGTCCGTAAATTCCCCTGTCTTCTGATTCAGCGTTTCCAGGCCGTCCGCCAGCTCACCGGAACCGTCCTCTAACTGCTCCATTGCCGAAGTCAGATCACCGATCTTTTCATCCAAATCGCTGAGATCCAAAGACAGATCATCCATAAAATCCGTAGCTTTTGTAACCACTGTCATCGTCATATCCAGCTCAAAATTTTCCACGTCAGCCGTCACTTCCACATACTCCGGTATGTTAATGTCCTGTGAAAAATCACTTTCTTTAATGTTCAGGCTTTCTTTCAAACCGGGCAGCGCCATCCCTACTACAATATTCCCCTCCCCGTTGGAAATCTCTTTTCCATTTGTCACCTGTACGTTGGAAAAGCCGTCGTTTAATACCATTCCGGTTACCGCAGCAAACGGCATGAATACTTCTCCGCTTTTCTCATGGTTAGTATAGTCAAAACGGATCTTCGCTTTTCCGCTTTTTCCGGCCAGTTTGTCAGCCGAAATCTTTTTTCCATCCAGATAATAGGTTACTTTTACAGAAACCGGCACTTTTTGCGTGGTCTTACCCTGATAGTAAATGTCATTTCCGTTCGCTTCCCAGCTCAAAGTATTTCCTTTCTGTTCGAATCTTTCGTCCCCTTTTACATTTTTGATTTCTTTCAGGTTGGATACATCCTTTAAAACAGACTGCTTCCCCGGATTTTTTAACCATTCGCTGACAATGATATCTTTTGCCGTCCCGTTCTGGTCGGCCACGATATATACCGTTTCATCTTTTCCGATTTCCGTTGATTTCCCTGATATTCCATCGTCTGCGGCTGTTTTCGTATCGTCCGTGGCCGTTTTCGTATCGTCTGCGGCTGTTTTCGTATCGTCCGCAACCGTTTTCGTATCGTCTGTCATATCAGCGGTTTCCGGCGATTTTCCTTTTGCGTTTGAGCCATAAACCACGTATCCTGCCGTGCCCGCAAGGACGGTTACAATCAGCACGCCTGCTACGACGCGGATCAGGTATTTATTTTTAAATTTATCTTTTAACTTCGAAAATTTCATAATATCCGCCTCCTGTTTTTTCTTCTTTATGATTCGAACTTCCTTTGGTTACATCCGAATTTCTTTCCATACTGCCTGACTTTTGTGTCCGGAATCCTATACTCGTTCTTATGATTAACGGGTCAAATATCATAAACATTGCCGGAAGCACGCAAATTACCGCCATCAGACTGACAATCGCGCCTCTTGCCAGCAGCATACATAAAGAACTGATCATGTCGATACTCGAATAAACCGCTACGCCAAATGTCGCGGCAAAGAAACTCAGCGCACTGACAAATACCGACGGCAAAGAGCCTTTTAACGCCGTTTCCACCGCTGCTTTCTTTTCCATACCCCGGCTTCGTTCCCGTTTATATTTGTTAGTCATCAATATCGCGTAGTCTACCGTTGCGCCGAGCTGAATCGTACCGACGACAATCGAGGCAATAAACGGAAGCGTTGTTTTCGTAAAATAAGGTATTCCCATATTGATAAAAATGGCAAATTCAATAACGGCAACCAGTATGACCGGAAGCGATATTGATTTCAATACCACCGCAATAATGATAAAAATAAATGCGATCGAAACCAGATTTACAATTTGAAAATCCCGGTCCGTAATCCGAATCAGATCCTGCGTGCACGGCGCTTCTCCGATTAACATCGCCGTCTTATCATAATGTCTGATGATTTCCCGTATCGTGTCGCACTGGGCATTTACCTCATCCGTACCTGTTTTATATCGCGACAGGACATATATGATCTGATAATTGCCGTTATCCAGAATCTCTTTCACATCTGCCGGCACCATTTCCTCCGGAATCCGGGGACCGGTAACTGCGGACAGCCCGAGCGCCATCTTTACGCCATCTACGTCGTTTAATTCTTTTTCCATATGGTACGCGTCTTTTTCATCCAAATTGCTGTCCGCCAGAATTACATGCACCGCGCCCATATCAAATTCGTTTTCCAGTACATCTCCTGCTTCCACGCTTTGCAGTTCCCGCGGCAGCGAACCGACCAGATCATAATAAACCCGGTTGTGCCCCTGCGCATAAAACATCGGCCCGATCAACACCGCAAACAATATAAGAAACACCGGATAGTGTTTTGTGATCAACGCGCAGAATTTTCCGGAATCCGGCCTGTGGATTTTGTGTTTTGTCTTTTCCAGCCATTTATCCATGACAAGTATCATGGACGGCAGGATTGTCACACAGCCGGCCACACCGAATACAACGCCTTTTGCCATCACAACCCCGAGATCCATACCCAGCGTAAACGTCATAAAACACATCGCCAGAAATCCTGCGATTGTCGTAACAGAACTGCCAACAACAGAACTTACCGTCTGGGAAACCGCATGCGCCATGGCGCGCTTTTTATCTCCCGGATAGTATTCCTGATTTTCTTCGTAGCTGTGCCAGAGGAAAATCGAGTAATCCATGGTCACCGCAAGCTGCAGCACTGCCGCCAGGGCCTGCGTCACAAACGACATTTCTCCTGCGGCGGCATTTGTCCCGAGATTATATATGACCGCCATTCCAATGCTCAGCAAAAAAATCACCGGAATCAGGAAAGAGTCCATGGCCAGCGCGAGCACAATTGCGGAAAGTATGACTGCAATCAGCACATATACGACCGTTTCTTTTTCGCACAGTTGTTTGATATCGGACACTACTGCCGACATACCGCTTAACAGACACTGCCTGCCCGTCAGCTTTTGGATGGTTTCAATGGATTCCAGCGTTTCATCTGCCGACATGGAAGTATCAAACGTCAGTATCATAAGCGAACTTTTTTCATCCGCACTTTGCAATGCTTCCCGCAGATCCTGCGGCAGCATTTCTTTCGGCAGCGACAGATCCACAACGCTGCCATACCATAAAACGTCTTTGACATGAGAAACATCCTTTAGTTTCTCCTCCAGCTTTGCAATTTCCTGGTCTTCCATTCCGGAAACGATACACGCGGAAAATGCCCCAGTGCCGAATTCCTCCAGCAAAATATCCTGTCCTTCCATAGTTTCAATACTGTCCGGGAGATACGAAAGAATATCATAATTGATTCTCGTATGCAGATACCCGAAAACGGACGGAATCAGTAACAGGAAACTCACGATCAAAATCGGCACACGGTATTTAACTACTTTTTTCCCAAAGCGGATCATTGTTCCCACATTCCTTTCTTCTGTTTTTTATGCCAGAAGTATAGAACAGTTTTTTCCGTTTTTGAATATGCAAAACATCCGCTTTGTTCATTGCTTTATACATTTTGGGGAAATTGTATATTGAAAATGACTTTTTCAGATAAAAATATACGAATGAAATATTACCCAAACAGAACTTCCGCCATAGAATGTTCCATCATGTAATCGTAAATTTCTACCAATTCTTTCGGAGAAATACTCATTCCGCTTTTTATCCAGACGATAACCACAGAACACATGGACTGTGCATAATATTCCGCAATACGTTCATGCGTCAGCCAGGAAAATTTTGGTATTTTATCCGTCGCATTTGTTTCCATAATTTCCAGCAGAATCTCTTTTACACAGCCTCTTGCAATCAGTTCAAACGAATTTTGACCTTCCAGGCGGGCCGCTTTCATATAAAATTCACGTTCTTTTTCCATATTCATAAACAGGAGCAGCAGCGCCTCATTTACCATTTTATTTTCAATCAGCGGCCGAATCGGCTCTAACAGGTCGGTGTGGATAATCCACTCCAGCAATTCATATTTATCCTGAAAATGATTATAAAACGTAGGGCGGATGACGCCCGCCCTGCCCGTAATTTCTTTAATAGTAATTTTCTCGATCGGATGAGTTAATACAAGTTCTTTGAAACTCTCTGCCAGTAAAGTATTTGTTGTGTTTTTTCCCTGCACAACAGATGCTCCTTTCTGTTTCATGTCGCTTAATTTTATGTATCGGTATCAGTTCTATTCATACCAAAAGCAGGCGGGAATGTCAAGAGTGTGCGGCGTATGAGCGCCGGAGATAAACGATTCATAAAACATTAAGAAAAAAAAATTATATAATTTAAGATTTTCCTGATATAATCTTACTATTATAAGGAGGTTCACCATGAATTCCAAAAAAGTAACTTTCGGTTTACTGATTTTTTATCTGGCTGCTTTAACATGGATCATTATTTTTAAAATGCAGTTTTCTTATGAAACGCTGCCTCATATTAAAAACATAAATCTGATTCCGTTTGGGGCATCCATGATCACAAACGGACAAATTGATTACCATGAAATCATTCAAAACGTACTTGCTTTTATTCCTTATGGACTTTTTATCCATATACTTCTGGAAAAAAAGAATTTTTTATGCCAGATAATCCCTGTCATTTTAACCAGCGTTATTTTTGAAGCGGTACAATATTTCCTGGGAATCGGCGCGACAGACATTACGGATGTGATCACAAATTCTTCCGGCGGGGTAATCGGCATTTTTATTGCTTTCATTCTTTCTTTAATATTCCGCCGAAACTGGCGAAAGATTATTAATTTCCTCAGTCTGGTCTGCGCCGTCCTGCTGACATTGTTCATCGCCCTGCTGCATCTGTTTAACTCATAACCGTCCGGAATTAGTACAACAGATATTAAGTTTCTTTATATTATACGATTGATGATTTGTGCCGAAAGATGTATCATAACATTAAAAACCCACATCATAAGGAGGAGGACTAATGTCGGAACAGATCAAATTCGGAGAAAACACTTTTTTCAGATACCGGGCGTTTAACGAGCGCAGTCTGGAAGCGTTTCGAAATGACAAATTATTCTTTTCCACGCCAAAACATTTTAACGATCCTTTTGACACCCTTGCCTATATAGATACCGGGAAGCTGTTTTCTTCTATCGGCAGCGATTTGAACCATATGCAGTCTTACCTGGGTACACAAATCAGCCAAAACAACCATGTGCCCTTTCCGCTTGTGACTGACGAAAACAAAGATTTCCTTTTAAAGTTTTCCGAAGACCCGGAAAACCGGAAAGAGTTTTATGCATTTGTCGCGAAACAGGCCGATTTACTGAAAGAAAAAATACTCGCCAATTCCAAAATTATCTGTTTTTCCAAAGAATGGCTCTCCATGCTGATGTGGTCCCATTATGCCGACTACCATCGCGGATTTGCCCTGGGATATTCCGTGGATTCACTGACAAGCGCCAGTCTGTTTGACGAAAAAGACAATCCGGTATCCCAGGCCCTGACTTTTCTTCCGGTTAACTATACGGAAAATAAACCGGATATGGGAGAATGGTTTTATAACGATCTTCCAAAAGTTTACATGGGCAACGCTAAAATCAGCCGCAACCCTTTTTATCTTGACCTGCTGAAAACCAAATCTCCGGAATGGGCATACGAGAAAGAATACCGGCTCTGTTCCCTCCCAGATGATTTTGAAAAAACGGATCCCGTAACATATGCCAAAGCAACGCCCACGGTATTATTTCTCGGTGCAAAAATGGAAGACAAAAACCGCTGGGAATTGTTTAAAATCGCAAAGAAAAAGAAAATTGCCGTATTTGAAGTCTGGACAAATGAAACGGCTCCTAAATATAAACTGAACTTTTGCAAATTTGATTCCAGGACTCTGAAGAAATCCTACATTTTATAATTGAACCACACGCCTTTATCGGCTTCTTCATCCATAATCATGTTTGCATATCTTTCTCTGGCAAGCTGCATATCGCGGTTATCCAACACAGTTTCTTCCGACAGTTTTTCCGATAACACTTCCATCTCCTCCGGTATGGCCTGTGGCAGGTCTTCCATTTCCTCCAGCAGGCCATCCGACAGGTCTTCCATCTCCTCCGACATGGTTTCTGACAATTCTTCCGGCAACTCTTCTGACAGTTCTTCCAGAATACCTCCGGTATTTTCGGTTCCGGCTGCTTCTTCGAGCGCTTCTTTTTTCCTCTCTTCTTCTGTTTTTGGTTTGTTCTTTTCCGCGGCTTCGGCAATCTTCTCTCCCCGTTCTTCGGCTTCATCGAGCACGTGGCGCATCTGCTCGAAATTGTACGCCTTTTTTGCCGCGGCAATTTCATCTTCATAAGAGTGGAGCAATTCCAGCTTTTTGACAATCTCTTCTACCGTACCGCAATCTGTTTGTTTCAGGCTTTCTTTCCGGTTTTCCCAATATTCAATCTGATTTTGTGTGTTTTGCTGCCTCTCGGCTTTCTCCTGCGTGCTTTTCATCATACTGCCCGCCCCAAAACGCTGACGGAATACCGTGAACTGATTCATACTGTTTTTCAATATATTCATAGACTTTCTCCCTGTTCTTTAGTTATTTCTTCTATTAGTTTTTTCGGCTGTTATTCCAAAAAAGTAACAGAGTTGTCGCCAATAGCAGCAGGTTATCGCCAATAGTATCGGTATTTCCGCTTACGGATGCATCGCTTCGTGCTCTTTCTTTATCTCTTCGTAAAGCTGCAGTACGTTCCAGTACTGATTCGTCGGTGTCACGATTGCTTTCAGATCTACCGGTGCTATCCGATATTTCCGGAAAGTCCCCAGAAACTGGTTCATACGTCCGCTTGTCAGTCCGCTCATAACCATCAGCGGCGTTTCCAGTTCTTCCCCGTCATAAAAACTGTCCGTATCCGTTTCCAGAATACCGGCCAGCATGCCAACCGGCTGCAGATACTCTTTTTTATCAACAACACGAATCTTTATTTTCATTAATAACAACAGCCGTTTTATGGCTGAAATCTGTGCCTGATCTGTAAAATTGCATAATAACACTGTTTCCCGCATATCTTCTATCCTTTCTAACGCAATGATACCGCATCGGGCCGGCCCGATGTGAATATCATATTTGATGTCTTTTATCGGCATCTTATCCATCCATAATGCTCCAGTTCCGCCCGGAATGCAGATCTTTTGGAATATTTGTTTTTATAGGATTCCATATACCTTTGTTTTTCTCCTGCTTTTCCGTACGATTCTTTTACTTCACCGACCGCGGCGATAAACGCGGCACATTCCCCATAATAGTTCCTGCGGTTCGCATCCATAATGCCGTCGACTCTTTTCTCCAGCATTTTCTTTTTATCACTATCGTCGGATACCGCGGTATCTTTCCAGCGCAGGAAACAATCATAGAATAACAAATCGTCGTCCCCGCCATGCTCTAACGTCTGTCCTTTGGCATATTGTTCAAAGGTAAAACCAAACGCCCTTTTGGTCATTCCAATCATCCTGGCAATCCCCTGGGGGATACTTTTACCGCCAAACAGATAAAGCAAAAAGAACTCTATCCCGTCTTTCATAAAAGTTCCTGTCCATCCTAAAGCCGCTTTGGCGCTCACCCCTTTACGCAGCACGTCTATAAACTCCCCATTTAACATCCGCAAAATATAAATCATATTTTTTGACGGCTCGTTTATTGCCAGTTCAGACCTGTTTTCCCCTGTATAACCGGAAGCATGGCTCCCATAAAAGGACGTATCTTTATCTTTATCTTTTCCTTTATATTGCTGAAACGCATCTTCCAGCAGCTTCTTACAGCTTTCCTGGTCTTTACTGTTTATAAAAACGCGCAGATAATTTACCGCATTTGTATCCGATTCAAATGCCGCCATGTAGCATGACTGCAGCCGGGCGTCCTCTTTTTCCGACACAAGAATCAATTCCGCCGTTTTTAACGCAATATCGGCGCACACCAAATATGATTTACCGATCCGTTCGATCCCGTCCATTCCGATTTCAATCTTTTTCTCCAAATCAAAATCTCCGGCAAAATTATCGACGCCGCCAAGAAGCATTTTGTATAACCCGGATGACGGTCCGCATATTTTTGCGCATACTGCTGCTGAAACTCTGCGTCGCCTGTCAGTTCCACTGCTTCCGTAAATAATCTTTCCGCCGTTTCTCCGGTTTTCTCCCCCAAACAGGAAATCCATGCAGACAGAAAACTATTGAAATTCTGCAGTTCTTCATCTGCATATTGCAGCAGATTTTCCATAGACAAATTTTCAATTTTTGAATTGCAGAACACTTCATACAGAATTTCCGGCGTCTTTGCAATCATGGATATAATCGCACGCAGAATCAATCAATTGCGCCACCCTTTCCGGATCCCTGTAATACTCTTCGTCAACACCGGCATTGTACCACTCGTCATATTCTTCATTCCATTCCTGACGGAGGCAATATTCTCCGGCTTCAATTTCATCAATATCCGCCCTTATTTCATCATATTGTTCTTTTAGGGTATCCTGCTGCATTTTTACCGCGTCTTTTTCATTTCCTGCCGAAACAGCTTCCAGCTTCTTTATGAAATCAATCCATATCAGATGCCTGCTCCCGTAATTCATGAAAGGCATTTTTAGCCTCTGCTCTTGTTATCGTACTTTCCGGAAGCAACGCTTCAAATGGAAGTCCATGACCGCCGTACTGTACAGCCGGATCATTTCATCTATAAATTCCAGGCGGTAAATGCCGCCGGGTTCCATACTTTCTTCGTTCATTTTCCTGCCGAGTTCCGATAAAATCTCTTTTAACTGGCCCCTGGCGTCCTCTCCGCCAATCAGGTAAAATTTCGCGCAGTTAATCGCGGCGCGCTGGTACTGCGTATTTTTCTGATTGATCTCGAACAGAATATCATCCATATTCTGAAACGCGTCGATCACCTGATGGATATAACTGTAAACCAGCTCTTCGGCCCTTTCTTTCTCTATTCCCGGATTTCCGCCAGGTCTGCGCTGGCTTTTTCCGTATAACTTTTGCTCCTGCTTTTGCTTTCCAGCCTTTCTACAATTTCCGGCCGTAACTTCGATACGTTATCCGAAGTCAGCAGGCGGTGATAGGCTTTATCCACAATATTTTCTATATAATCGTTAAACAAAACGTCCATAATTTCCGCCGGCGTTTTATATCTGGTCAGTTCGTCAATATAGTGCTTGATGCTGGAATTTAAGTTTTTCAAACCGGTAATCAGCATATCGGTATTTTCCACAATGGACAGCAGCACAATGCCCGGATTTTCGGTATTGCCGCGCACCAGGCTGTATATCGTATAAATATATCCCTGATCCTCGATTTGCTTCCCCTCGGCAATATCCAGAAGCGTTTTGATAATCTTTACGGCGTATTCTTTAAAATTGGCCCGCTGCACATAGCTTTTATCCGTTTCCACTTCAAGCATCCATAGTATTCCAGCTTGCGGATCATCCAGTTTGCCTTGTCCCTGGCCGATTTTCCTTCGATCTCTTCCTCGAGCAGGTCGGCCGCCTGCGCCTGCTCGAAATAATACGGCAGTTCCTCTGCAAGAACGTCCCTCTCCACGCCGAAACTGAGCTGATGGTTCATCACCGAAAACAGCTTGCAGATACAGTCCCAGTATACCGTTTTGTTTGGAGATGCCAACGGCACAAAAAATGTTCGTCAACGACGCGAAACATGTGATTGGCTCCTTTTTATAAATAAATTCTCTTTTACCCCTGTCTGTCAGCAATAATAACTGATTTCCCCAAAATATTCATACCATTTATTTATTACATCAGAACTCCGGGCCTCTATCATGCGCATCATATTCCTTAAAGTTCTCTCAGGAATTTTTGATTTATTATGACATAAAAACACTTTCCACTTTTCGTTATCCAAATTTTTGTCGCATTTGCAGATGGATTTCCTCTTGATATATGAACATGTACAGGTTCCAATGGTTTATTTTCATTCGTCCAAAAATAAACCCAATAGGAACCAAATCTAAATATTTGAGGCATTGTCAAAGCCTCCCTCCTGCGAAAATTCCATAATTAAATGCGATGTAGACTCTATAATCTCCTGAAATTTCTCAATATCTGCATCAGAATAAGCATATATATCTTCCCATTTATATTCCGGAAGCCAGCAAGTAGCATGGCGAAAACACACTTTTTCATCCGGTGTTTCAATATATACCTTTACCCTCCCATCCGGCTTCATCTCAGAATGTGTGATCTCTGTATCATCGTTAAGCGTCATATACGGATACATCATACTACCACCCTCCTGTTTTCCTAATCGATTTTATATGTGAAATCTCTCCATGAGCCTATTATATCAGAAAATTATGATGTGTAAATAAACTTTTCACCTCCGTATCTCAACAGGTGAAAAGCTTATTTATAATGGAAATGCAAAGCAAACTACAGACTATCTTTTCATCCTGCCATACAAATCAGCCTTTTATATTTACTAACGGAATCCCGGACAACTGTGATCTTTCCCTGACGGATAAAATGTTCGATCCTCCGGGCATACCACCAGTCCCCGACGCCGATCTGATAACTTCCCAAAATGTCGCCGATCAGCCTCGCTTCCACGATGGGTTCTTTCGTAAGCTTCTCCCAGATCGGAAAATCATAAAAATCTTCCGGAACCCCGACGACCCGACCGTTTACTACGGCGCGCAAAGGACTGTTATCCTCCGCAAGTTTCTTCCAAAAAGCAGCATACATCCGGATCTCTTTTTGGGTCAATTCCTTTTCATAATGCAAAAATGCCGCAAATTCCTCTGCAGCCACTTCTCCCCAATTCTGGCGGCACACGATAGAGTCCGGGCAAATATTATATTCCGGCAGTTTTACGGCACAGACCTTATTTTCGTATTTTTGAAGCATAGTGCACAAACTATATAAACCGCACCGGGAATACGGCGCGTCGCTGTACCATATCCGAACCGTTTCCCCATCTTTTAAATAGTTTTCCAAACGCGTCCTCTCATTTATATAAGCGTCCGCTGCGCGTTTCAACTCCGCATCTGTTTCCGGATCCGTTTCCCACTGTCCCTGCGCATACAGCGAATAAATCAGTTCCCGGCGGTATCGGCTGTCTGCCGCTTCTCTGATATCCCCGATATCCAGCATAAATGCAAGACATACGACTTCTTCCGCCGTTCCCGGAATCCAACCTGTATTCTGTTTTTCCGAAATCCGGCTCGCCATCTCTTTCTCCGGAATTTTCTTTTTCCCAGCGATCCATACAGCCGTAGGGCCGTCCGTTTTTCCGATGATCACGGTAGATTTCGCCGCTTTCATAGCGCCTGCTTCGCTTTCTCCGAAGAGTACTTCTATCATCATCTGTCCTCCGTCAAAATTTTATACAACACAATCGGCTTTTGCCTTTATTATAATAACGATCTGAGTCTTTCCGCAACATTCAAATTTAAATGAGGCCATTTTTAAGAAATCGGCAAAACTAACTGCAATCTCTTATTTCCTGCGCTCATATCCCATAACGCTCACTGCCATAGAAACGCCGAAAATAAAAACTGTCAGCAAGCCTGCGATTCCAAAATAAGAAGACAGCGTCCTGGTCATCACAGAAAATCCGAGGTTATCTTCAAAATATTTTACAACACAAAATATCGGTATAACAATGACAATCCCCATTGTCTGCGCAGATTGTACTCCAAACCAATAAGTTAACGGCAGACAGATCCCCGTCCAAATCAGCGGCAAAAATACGGATATAAAAATTGCAAGCCGCCAAACGGAAAAATCAAAACTCTGGGATATAACGCCGGACAAAAGATTCAAAACGACACTTCCCAAAAAACTGATGCCCAATGTGCAAATGACGGAAATATACTTACTCGCCACGACAGAAATCCCGCTAAGCGGCATTGCCATCTGATATTTTTTCCAATGCGCCTTTTCATCACTGATTAAACTCATAACATTCTGTATTCCAATACATATAGCAAACAAAACAGAGGCGATCAATCCCCCGTATCTCCCGCCGCTAAAAATCAGCAAAGCGGAAAATCCGACTGCAATCGCTATTGTCTTCTTATCCACACATTTACAAAAAACAGAAAAATCCTTATAAATCAGTCCTTTCATGTTATATCTCCTCTTTCCTCCTGTAAAAAAGCATAATATCTTCCAACGTTGCAGAATCAACGATAATATCCCTGTATTTCCTCTTCATTGCCTCCTTATTACGCACAAGACATTCCATGCTCATTTTTGTATCCCTGCAAATGATATAATCTTCCGGAGAAACCAACGCAAAATCTTCCCTGCTGCATCTCATAATCCCATAACCGTATACCAGCTCGTCCTTTTGCTCTTCAAAAATAATTTTCCCCTGATGTATGAAAACAACATAATCCGCAATCTTCTGGATATCCGATATGATATGTGAAGAAAAGAAAACAGAGCGTTCTTCATCCTGTATAAATTCCAAAAACAGATCCAGCATTTCATCACGGGCCATCGGATCAAGCCCGGCCGTTGCCTCATCCAGAATCAGCAATTTGGGATTATGCGACAACGCGCTGATTACGGAAAGCTTCATCTTCATCCCCCTTGAAAAAGAGCCAATCGGTTTGTGTTCCGGCAAATCAAATTTTTTCAGATATTGATGATACAGGCCGCTGTCCCAGGATTTATAAACGCCGGAAAGTATTTTTTCAATATTATTTACCGTAAATACGTCATGAAAATTACATTCTTCAAATACAACGCCTATATTCTCTTTTACGGAACAGTCGTAATGATCCTTCCCGAAAACTTTTATTTCTCCGCTGTCTTTTTTCAGTTCATTTAATATCAGGTTAATCGTCGACGTTTTCCCCGCTCCGTTTTCCCCAATAAAGCCGACGATTCTTCCCTTTGGAACACAAAAAGAAACATGATCTAACTTAAAATCCGCAAATTTTTTGCACAAATCTTTTACTGCGATACAGTTTTCTTCCATGGTCTTACCTCCCGTCATTCCTCATAAAATAATTTAAGAATACCAGACATCTGCTCATAGGAAATACCATGCGCCTTACCAACCTCAGCCGTTTTCTGCAGCAGTTCCTCCGCTATCCTCAACTGTTCCTCCCGGATAAATTCCCGATTAGGGGAAGCCACAAAACTGCCTTTTCCCGATACGGTTTCAATAAATCCATCTCTGGTCAGATCTTCATATGCTCTCTGCACCGTAATCACGCTGATATGCAAATCCTTTGCCAACGCACGCATAGACGGCAGCATCTCGCCCGCCGTCAACGTCCCGTTCATAATCAGTTTCTTTATCTGTATACAGATTTGTTCATAAATCGGTTTCTCGCTGCTATTGCTGATCAGTATTTCCACTTTACTTCCCCTGTTTCGTATTATGTGTGCTTACTGTACTTGTTTGATAAGTACAGTATATGTATAAAAATCTTTTTTGTCAATAGAAAAATTTTATCAACACCGCACGCGCCGGATGCAATATTCCCGCATAAACTCTGTCATTTTTTCATCATCCCCCGTTTCATAAAACGCAACCAGCATTTCTTTAAATGTTTCCAGTTTCTCAATTGGAACCTGAAAGATTCCTATATTATTTTCAATCAGCACTTTGTTGGCCATCAACTGCGCTACCCGTTTGTTTCCGTCTATAAACATCTGTGTCCGCGCAATATAACAAAAATATTTTAACGCTTTTAATTCCACGTCGTCTATCTGTTCGATCTTTTCCATGGTATCCATAATTACGCCTGTATGCGGCATCTCAGGTTCCCATGACGTACCGCCAATCTGTACCGGAATTGCTCTTATTTCACCTGCATAATGAAACAATAATTCCCCGACGATCTTATCCAACTCTCTAAGCAGCATCAAATTATTACTATACTCAAGATTGTCTAACAAAAAATTCCAGGCACGCTTCATATTTATTACAAACAGCACTTCTTCCGTTTTTGTCGTTGTAGGCGCGTTAGCAAGAATCGCCTCCGTTTTTGGAAATGTAGTTCCTAATCCTTCGAGATTTGCGCTTTTCCATATACTATCCACCAGCAATCTCTTTGCCATTTCTATTGCTGTATCTTTCACTCTACCAACCTCCATTGGAATTTCATATATCATTTCAAATAGCACAGGCACGGTTAAACGAAACCGTTCCGCAGATGATAGATTCGTACGGACACCGCCAAAGCAAGCACGGTTTCCCTGTCGTTCAAATCGACGCCCGTTATATTCCGGATCTGTGCAACCCTGTATTTTATCGTATTGTAATGCACTTTTTCCCCTTTTGCACATTCTGCCATAGTGCTGTATTTCAAATACGTTTCCAGAAATTCCCTGTAACGTGTTCCATACTGCCTGTCATATTCCATCAGGATAATATATGCCGGATGGTACAGCTCTTCCAGTGAAATCTCGCGGCGGCACAATTCCAGCATATAATCGATAATACTGTCCGCATAGCGAACCATACGTTTTTCATCCGAAAAATCGTGTATCATCTCGAATACTTTCGCCGCCTGATTAAAATATTCCGGAAGTTCCTTAATATCCGAAAAACAATTGCTGACCGACGCATACAAATGATTCTCCGTTAAAAACTCCGTCAAATCCGCCATCACTTCACTGTCCCTTGCTGCGCACTCCATATAATCGAAAAGCAATATTCCCCAATCCTCTTTGACCAGAATCGGAACAGAGGAAAACAAGGTGCGGCAGCTTTTCCGCAGACGGACAATATCTAACGGCCGCCTGTATTCCGACTGGACCAGCACCAGGCACATCCGTTCCGGAAACGCATGCTGCGGCGCGTTTAAGGGAATATAGCGCTGTCCCGCCGTACTTCCTCCCAGCAGATGAAACATATACTTTTCCTCCGGCGTAGCCATTTCCCAAAGCACATAAAAAGACTGCCTTGCATAAGTATCCAGAATCAGGATCAGCGTTTCAATATACCTGAGATCCCACGACAGGAACGGCCTGTTCGTATTGTATGTAACCAATGTCCGGATACACTGGTTATTTGTCCACTGATGGCAGTAAATCAGCTCTTCTTTATTTCCCAGGTTCGCCTTTCTGGCAATCGAATCTCCCAGTTGGGCCGGAGAGGCGCAAAATTCTTTCGTCTTAGCCGTAAGTTTTTTCTGGTCTTTTTGCGGAATCGTATTTGCCAGCAAATTCCCTTCTTCGTCAAAAATTGCCAGCGGATTTCCCAGTATATCCGACGCCTGCTCCAGTAACGCCCGCAGGTCGGTTCCCAGATAAACGCGGTTAAACAGTTCCGATAAAATAGAATTAAACGAGTTCTCAAACAGCACTCCGCAATGCAGCGTACTTTCGATCTGCTCTTTTGTATAATCCGCATCGATTAAAATAGTGGAACAGGTGCGAAACAGCGGAACCTCCCTCATATTTGTATCGTTTATACAAATATACAGATACATCTCCTCCTCCGGTATCCGTATTTCCTGTGAGCGGTAAGCGCAAAAAATACGGCTGGAATCAAATTCTGCTTTTTCTCCATCCGTACTTTTCCTTTCATTCTGAATCTTCTGCCTGCTGTTATAAACGAGCGGATGACAGAAAGATAATATATCCAATACCCGCGATACCGTTGTTCTCATTCATTTTCCCTGCCTGTTATAATACTGCATACCTGGTCTTTAAAAGCCGTATAAATTCCCGGATCATCTCCGCCAGATGCACTTCATCCCATGCTGTCTGCCCTATGGATATCTGGGCCTGCATCCCTCTGTAAAACCAGAATATCATTTCTATCACATTGTCAATATTGCAGTCTTTCCGCAGTTCGCCCATAGACAGCGCCTGGTTAAACGCAATCCGTTTCACTTCGATCAAAATATTCTGGCATTGCCGGAAGCGTTCCTTTGCCCCGGTCAGGGAATCGCTGGAAAAGTACATCTGCGTACGCAGCTTTTCCATCGTCCGGCCGATTGCCGTACAGCGATAGAGCACTGCCGCCACTTTGTCAAAAACCGAGTCGTCGGAAAGAAATATGCTTCTTTCAAACTCTTCGTATTTATCACATTCCCTGTTTACAATGACCTGAAAAAGATTCTCTTTGTTTTCAAAATGATTGTAAATCGGACTTTTTGAAATATTCGCCGCTTTTGCGATATCGTCCAACTTCGTCGCCTCGTACCCTTTGGTACAAAACAGTTCCACCGCGCTTTCTATTATCCTGTTTTTCTGTTCTTCCGCATCAACTGTTGATAGTCTCACTGTTTTATCTCCTCTGAAAATGAGTTCTTACCGGTTTTTATTATAGTATACACCTGGAATTTCTGTCAAGAAATCCGGCCGCCTGCAAAAGCAAACGCCCGGATTGTGATTCCCTTAATCTACGGTTACTTTAAATATTTCAAAATCATCCCAGTCCGCATCTCCGGTCGGACGGATATTCGGCAGCGTTGTGGATACTCTGGTAATATTCATTAAATGATAATATTCCAGGTTTTCGGAAATACTGTTGTTTCCCCATGAGCCGCAGCCGATCGTAATCGTTGCTGGCACCGCGTTATCAAACCCGCGGGTATGCTGGTTGATATGGAAACGGCCTACCGGGATACGTTTTGCCACGCTCTCAATGTGTTCCTGGTTATACGACCAGATCGCGCTGCTGTGCCCTGCGCCTTCATATTCCAGATTCGCAAGGGCGATATCAACCGCCTCTTCAAAGTTTTTGTATGTCGTATAGCGGATAATCGGACACAAAATTTCTTTGCAAAGAAGCGATTCCGTTCCTTTCGCCTGATTTTTCAGTACGATAACCGGATATTTCTCATCAATTTCCAGACCAATCATTTCCCCGAGCATTTTCGGCGTTCTCCCTACTACTTTGCGGTTGATCGCGCCGGTTTGCGGATCCGGAAAAATCAGGTGTTCCAGTTTCTTGATTGTTTCCGGGTCTTCGATCAGGTATGCGCCGGCTTTTACGGCTGCCGTTTTGTAAACTTCCTCTTTCTCTTCCGGGATGATCACGGTCTGATCGCCGGTACACGGAACGCCAACGTCAAACGCGCGGTTGCCGATCGTCATAGACGCAATCTTATCATAATCGTCGTAATCGTCTACAATATCCTGGCAGTTTCCCTGTCCCACGCCGAATGCCGGACGTCCTGCAGAATATACTGATTTGACCATTGCGGCGCCTCCGGTTGCAATATTTACGTCGCACTGCGCCAGCATTTCATTCGTGGCGTCGATAGACGCCCATTCCGAATCAATGCCCTGAACCAGGTCAACCGGAGCGCCGATTTCCGCCAGGGCATCGCGCATCATATCGACTGTCGCCATAGAAGCGGCCGCTGAGGCCGGATGCGGCGCGATAATGACCGCATTGCGGCATTTTAATGCCATCATGGCGTTTCCTACCGCTGTGGCAATCGGGTTGGTACTCGGCATAACGCAGCCGATCACTCCCATCGGTTTCGCCATTTTGCGTACGCCCGGTTCTGCCGGATCCTGCGGCAGATAGCCGACGCTCGGTTTTCCTTTCATATAATTCCATTGCTTTAACGCAACGGTTTTTAACTTCAGCACTTTCCCCTGTACGTTTCCCATCTGAGTTTCGCCGATCGCACCGCCTGCAAGCTGCTTTCCGTTGAAATAGATTTTCATTCCGATCGCACGGACTACCTCGTCTACGCTGCGCTGATCCTGGTAATCGGTTTCAAATTTCTTCTGTGCGGCGGACGCCGTTTTTACAAGTCCGGCCATATATTCCCTGATTTCTTCCAAGCTTTTCTTCGCCACTTTTCATTCCTCCATTTTGCGTTTTATATCTGTGCTGTTCTGCTTTCAATCTGTATCATTCCGTGTTCTTCTTACACTGTTATCCCTCATAAATACGGTCGATCAGCATTTTCAGGTCGTCTTCCGTCACATCGAACGGCGTCGTCGCGTTCGGTTCTACCACACGCCCGTGGATTCCCGGAATCAGCGTATACATCGTTTCCGGCTCCCAGCCGAGTTCTTTTGCCGTCACAAGGCCGATCTTTCTGGAAATATTTTTAAAGAACATATTTAGTTTTTCACCCAGATCCGCCGCGTTTTCATCAATACCGCAGGCATTTGCAATTTTCTTCATCTCTTCCGGCATTTTTTTCGCAAAATATTTGCAAAATTCCGGTATTACTACGGAACAGCACTGTCCATGCGGAGTATGGTATACCGCGCCGATAAAATGCGCCAGATGATGGCCTACGTGGATCATCGAATCATTGAAAGCCAACGCCGCGTACGAACTTGCAAAAGACAGTTCTTCAATAGCCGCTTTTTTAGCGTCGCCCTGTCCGTTTACCGCATTATCATAGTTGGCCACGGCAATTTTTAACGCCGCCAGAGCCATAATTTCGGAATTCGGATTCCGGTAGGTGGAAGTAACGGTTTCACAGCAATGAAGCATAATATCCATTACGCAGCATGCCATAACTTTCTGCGGCAGCCCATAAGAAAACGTCGGATCCATAACCGCAAGGTCCGCCTGCAGTTTCGGATTCAGGATCGCCGGTTTTTTCCCGCTTCCGGTATCGGAAATTACGGCCGCAATGGATACTTCCGCGCCGGTTCCGATCGTTGTCGCCAAAAGGATCATCGGATCTCCGTTTTCCATCGGGGTACGTCCGTAATATTTGCTGATCGGCCCTTCGTTTTTCGACAGGCACTTAACCCCTTTCGCAAGATCCAGCGCCGAACCGCCGCCGAATCCGAGGATGCCTCTGCAGCCTGCCGCTTTATATTTTTCCCCTGCTTCGTTGATCGCCACATCCGTCGGATCCGGCATGACGTTGTCATAAACTTTCATCTCAATTCCCGCTTCTTCCATAGATGCAAATACGCCTTTATGCAATCCCAGCTTCTCAATACCCGGATCCAATACTACAAATACTTTTTTACAGCCTAATTCCTGAAATTTTGCGGCCGCTTCCAAAGCGGTGCCTACTCCAAAACGAAACGGTGTTTTGGCACTGATTGTAAAACTCTTCATAACTAATATACCTCCTGTTATTATCTGATTTTTTTATCCTGCTGTTTTCTAATTTTTCTGCTGCCGCAGAATTTTCTGATACGGCGATGCCACGATTGCTACCAGTATTAAGATCAGCGATACGCCGGATAACACTGCAAGAATCACAAATGCATTTACATAACTTCCGGTCGCGTTTACAATGCCGGAAATAAGCGGAGAAGCCAGCGCTTTCCCCAGGTACAGAGCCGCCACGAACCAGGATACGATCTTTGCATATTCTTTTGGCCCGAACGATTCCGTACATAAAGTCGCCGGCACCGACGTTGTAAGCGGATAGGAAAAACCTACAAACAATACCGCCAGGATAATAAAGGACGTCATCTGGTTTGCCGGCCAGAAAATCGCAAATACCATACCGATAATGTAGCATACGTTAATAATCGTCATGAAAACCTTATTGCCCAGTTTGTTTGCCACCTGACCGAGAATAATCGTCGCCACGCAGCCGATTGCCGACCAGATGCTGACCCATGTCGACGCCGCGCCGCCGTCCATTCCGAAACTCCTCCAGTAAGACGTTGCGAAAGTCTGGAATCCGGTAATCAACGGGCCGCAGCAGATAATTGCGATCATGCATAGCCAGAAAGAAGCGCTTTTCAGTGCGCTGCCAAACGGTACGCCCGGAAGTTCGCCTGCCGTCGCCGTCTGTTGCTGCGCTTTCTCCCATCCAAGGGCCTTTTGCCCCACTTTGGCCGGATCACGGATCAGAAGCAAGTTGGCAAGTCCCGGAATGACTACTGCGCATACCAGAATCACGAGATAAGCCGTCGTTACACCGGCGCGTTCGCATAAGGTACCGGCAATCATCTGGAAAACTGCCGCGCCAAAAGCGCCGCCGCCCAAAACAACCCCCAGTACGGAAGAACGTTTTTCAATAAACCAGTTGGAAACGATGATCGAACAGGTAGCCGTCGTACCCCAGCTCAAGAAAAACCCGCCTGCAATGCCGTGAATCGCCAGCATTGCCATATTCTGTGCAAAAGCGCTCATTAAAAAATACGGAAATGCCAGAATCAGACAAATCCCCAGCGTTCCTTTCGGCCCCAGCTTTGCATTTACTTTCGGAATAATAAAACTTGCCACAAACGCCGCCAGAGTTGCAATCGTTACAACAAGCGATACCGTCCCGATCGGCTGGTTAATCTTTTCCGCCAGATACGGCAGGAACACGCCGATCGTAGAGGCAACTCCCAGATTGACAAAGATACACAAAAACGCGCCGACCGCCGATTTGTAACCTCCAAATTTCTTAGTTTCCATAGTATATCCCCCTTTGTTTATTTTTGCAGGTATTAAATATACCTGGCAATTTCATAAGCGTCCCATACGGCAGACATGATATTTGCCACTTTTTTGCCGTCGCCCAGTTCATAGACCAGTTTTCCGCAGGAAGCCGTTTCCCTGTACAGTAATTTGTCTGCCCGGAATCCGATTGCAAATACAACGGTGTCTGCCTGCAGCGTTTCTTTTCCGTCTTTGCCGGAAATCACCGCACCCGTTTCGTTGACTTCTTCTATGCGACATTCCGTGCGGATCGTAATTTCATCCCGTTTCAGCAAATCTTTTAACATCATGGCGTTTGGAACCGGAATCGGCACTCCTGCCGAAAGGATCTGAGGCAGCGCCTCTACAATCGTGATCTCTTTCCCCTGTTTTTTCAGATGCAATGCCAGTTCGCAGCCTACCAGGCCACCCCCGACGATTACCACGTTCTGCCCGATCTCTTTTTTCCCCAGCAGCGCCTCTACGCAGTCTATGGATTTTTCCAGGCGGCTACCCGGGATTTCCGGTACGATCGGCGTGGAACCTGCGGCGATCATAACGACATCGGCATCACTTTCCGCAATCATCTGTGCCGTTGCTTCTGTATTAAGGCGAATATCTACGTCAAGGTTTTTGAGCGTATGCTCATACCAGGCCACCAGTTTGCGATCGTCTGTTTTAAACTCCGGAGATCCTGCCGGCAGCATATTCCCGCCAAGTTTTCCCGCCTTTTCGATTAACGTTACGTTATGCCCGCGCAATTTTGCCACTCTTGCAGCCTCCATACCGCCAACGCCGCCGCCGACTACCAGCACGTTTTTTCTTACTAACGCCGGGGTTAGTTCCATCTGACACTCCCGAAGCGCCGCCGCGTTTACGGCGCATCCCATCGGCTTACCGGCAAAGATACGCGCCAGGCATCCCATGTGGCATCCCAGGCACGGACGGATATCTTCCTCTTTCCCCGTCAGTACTTTATTGCAGTAATCTGCGTCGGCGATCAGCGTCCTGCCGATTGCAATTCCGTCGGCCATCCTTTTTCCAGCGCTTCTTCCGCCATTTCTGCCTCTTCCATACGGCCCGCCACAATAACCGGAATTGTGCAGGCTTTTTTCGCGGCTGCCCCGGCTTCCATATTTAAACCTTTCGGTTGGTACATCGGAGGATGTACCCAATAAAACGAATCGTATACGCCCGCATCGACGCTGATAGCGTCTACGCCTGCTTCTTCCAGAATCTTACAGATCTCCATGCCCTCTTCCAGAGTACGGCCCACTTCGCCGGAGCCGTCAAGGCTGGCCTGGTTAAATCCTTTTATGTAGGTTTTCATACCCAGCCGGACCGTAACCGGATAGTCTGCGCCGCACTTTTCTTTGATTGCGGCAATGGATTCCGTTGCGATTCTCAGCCGGTTTCTTAAAGAACCGCCGTATTCGTCCGTTCTGCGGTTCATAAATTCCATGGCAAACTGATCCAGAAGATATCCTTCATGTATCGCATGAAGTTCCACGCCGTCAAATCCCGCCTACTTTGCCGTCAGGGCCGCCGCCGCTTCCTGTTCGATTTTTAATTTGATTTCTTCTTTTGTCAGCGCGCGGCAAGTGACTGCCGGATTGAATGTATACGGTAATTCGGAAGGCGAACTCTGTAAGCCGTTACGCCCGGTCCCCAGGCTGATCTGAATGAAAACTTTCGCTCCGTGCGCATGAATCCGTTCGCACATCGGCGTCGCCGTTTCCATAAACTTTGTGGGGCTTACATTTGCATTCACATTTTTTCCTGCCGGAATCGGGTCGATTTTGGTATCCGAAAATGTAACGCCGGTAAAAATCGCGCCTACGCCGCCTTTCGCCCGTTCTACATAGTACTCGATCGCTTTTTCACTGAACTCCCCCTGCGGCCCGCACTGGCCGGTTCCTCCCATTGGAGCCATGAAATAGCGGTTTTTTATTTCCACGTTTCCAATTTTCATTGGCTTAAATAAATTTTTATATTTCACTTTTTCTCTTCCTTTCTGCCGGCTCCGTCGCTTCTGTCGTTTTTTCGCGCCGGACTTCTCTCATTTCCCCCTGCGGCTGCCGCCATACGCCGCGCCGTTCAACCGTTAATCATGGAAGCGCAAAATGCAATGGATAACACTTTGTTTTTTACGGAGGACGTCCGCGACGTCAAAGCCACCGGACATTTCGCCCCGATAACCGCTCCGCATGCCGTTGTATGCGCAAATTGTTTTAAGGCTTTGTTCAAAACGTTTCCGCAGACCAGATTCGGAACTACGAGCACATCCGGGTCGCCAGCCACCGGACTGTCGAACCCTTTATACGCCGCCGCTTCCGCATCCATGGCAATGTCGAAAGAAATCGGGCCGCATACCGTACATTTTCCTAATTCTCCGCGTTCGCACATTTCCTGTATTTCTTTTGCGTCCACGGTATCCGGCTGCTTTTCCGTCACTTCCTCGTTCGCGCATAACATTGCAATTTTCGGATTTTCATAACCCATCTTCCGAAACGCTTCCACCGTATTTTTGACGATTGCAATTTTCTGTTCCCTGGTCGGCTGTATATTCATCGCGCAGTCTGTCAGGCCAAATAATTTATGAAATCCCGGCAGGCTGATAACAGACAGGTGCGAAATGCTGTTTCCGATATTTAAACCGTCTTTTCTGACGACCGGCCGGAGCAGCGCGGAAGAATTGATCTTTCCTTTCATGATGAAATCCGCCTCGCCGGCTTTTACCATCTCCACTGCTTTTTGTGCGGATTCCTCATCGGATTCGGTTTCCACAATTTCCGGATTCCCCGGTATTTTCCCGATTTCATCCATACACGCTTTTATCCTTTTTGGATCCCCGATCAGTATCGGCTCGATCAGTCCGTCCTCTACGGCCGTTTTTACAGCTTCCAGCGCATGGGTATCCTGAGCCGCCGCAATTGCCGCTTTTTTTATTTTTCCTGTTTTTGCTTTCTGCAATAATTCATCTATGGATTTCAGTTCCATATCGTTTCCTCGCTTTCCCAAACCTTTACGCTTTTATACGCATTTATACGTACTCGATCGGCCTGGCTTCTTTTTTCAAAATACGCAGCGCTCCGTTTACCAGCGCTTCTGCTTCTCCCTCTCCGGCGTATACATAAACCGGGGCGAAAGACCCTACGTATTCCCGGATGCCGGATACTACCGCATCCGAATAGGCGATGCCGCCGGTAAGGATAATCCCGTCTACCTGGCCTTTTAAAGCCGCCACGCAGCCTCCGATTTCCTTGCTGACCTGATAAATAAACGCCCGGAATACCAGATCCGCCTTTTCATTTCCCTCCGCGGCCATTTTTTCTACTTCGCGTATGTCCGTCGTTCCCAGATAACCTTTGAATCCGCCGTTCCCGCGAATCATGGCCCGGACTTCTTTTTCCGAATACTTTCCGCTGAAGCATGCGGTAATTAACTGCCCCTCAGGAACGCCGCCGGAACGTTCCGGCGAAAACGGCCCGTCGCCGTCCGTACAGTCGTTGACGTCGATGACCCTGCCTTTTCGGTGCGCGCCTACGGAAACGCCGCCGCCCATATGGGCAATCACAATGTTGATATCCTCATACGCTTTTCCCAGATCGGCTGCCGCCTGGCGCCCTACCTGTTTATGATTTAAAACCTGGAAACGCGAAAGACGGGTAAACGCAGGGGTTCCTGACAGTTTCGCTTCTTCGCATAGCTCATCTACATAAGGCGGATCCGTCACATAAATCGGAATCTCTTTTCCGTCCAACAGGCCGTCCAGGACAGGCAGGACTATTCTGGAACCGTGAATGAAATTTCCGTCCGGCACATAGAGTTTGTAAGCGTCTTCTCTCATTACTTCGTTCATTTCATATGTACCGCTCACCGTCGCCCTTGTCATACCGCCGCCTCTCATGCCTACAGCGTCAATTTCTTCAAAAGTAATCCTCTCCGTATCCATCCATTCCCGGATCATGGCGACTCTCATTTCTACCTGCTCCCTGTTTGTCGGAGCTTCTTCCATATCCTGGACCGTGTGGCGTATGGTCTTTTCCATCAACTGCCCGGCATCTTCAAAAACAGATACTTTGGATGATGTGGCTCCAAGGTTTAAAACCAGAACTTTGTGCATCTTTGTGAACCTCCTTTGTTTTCTCAATATTGTTTCTCCTGTGCTTTGTGGTTTCACTATAACAAATCTTCTTTTACCTGTCTTTATCCTTTAGAAACAAATATTTATATTATATATTTCAATTATTTGCAATATAATTTTATATGGTTTTTTAAATGCGTTTTTTTAAAAAATAAACAGTACAGAATTTACTGTACTGCCATTTATTATCAAAAATAATTCTTTTTCAAATTATTATTAGTGAGATAGGTACTTCCTGTTTCATATATTTTACAAAAACAAACGGGCGGAAAACCCAAAACAGATTTCCCGCCTGCTTCCGTCCGCTTTATATTCATTTGCTCGGGAAGTAAAAGTTGCTATTCTTTTTTCTGATATGGTTTTTCACAGGCCGTTTACTTTTTTCCAGATGCTCTGTTACCGGCCTGAAAAATTTCGGTATCTTCGCTTCTATCTCTTCTTCGTTACAATCTGCGCTTCTCATACATGACAAAATGTTTCCTGCCGCCTGATAATTTAACTGCACGCCCCGGCCGTCGTTCCTATAACTTGCCGCGTGCGATTTGCAGATGCCGATCTTTTCCGCTTCTTCCACCGCGTCGATATTTGCTCCAAGAAACAGAAACTGCCAGCCCTTTTCCTGATTCCGCTCAATCATCTGCTTTACCATTTTCACCGAATATTCCTGACTGGCATTTTCCAGTCCGTCCGTAGTAATGACAAAAATAACATTCTCCGCTTTCATCTCATCCGGCAGACGTTTTTGAATATTCTCAGTCTTCATTACGGTACTTCCCACAGCGTCCAGCAACGCCGTACAGCCTCTTACGTAATAATCCTCCTCCGTCAGCGGTTTCACTGCTTTCATCGGAAACCGGTCGTGTATGATTTCTATCTGATCGTCAAAGAGAACCGTTGTCACATTCGCCTCTCCCTCTTCATTTTTCTGCTTTAAAAGCATCCCGTTGAAACCGCCGATCGTATCGCTTTCCAGTCCTCCCATGGAACCGCTTCTGTCCAAAATAAAAACCAGTTCAGTTAATCCTTTTTTCATATGCGTTACCTGCCTTTCTTTTGATAAACACATACTACTAAATTCCATAACAGAACCGGTCGCTTCCAAAGGGACATTTTTTCTTATCTTGAAAGCGTCCCCTCTCCGTAATCATCCAAAACAATATTTGCAAAATGAATATTATATTCTCGGTGTTCGATCAGGTACATAATTATTAAATCAAACCTTGAAGACGCCGACAACGTATATCCGGCGGCTTCCAACAGTTTCCTGGCCTCATTCAGCTTTAACTTCAATGCCAGGCAGAACGATATCGCCGTCTTTTTGCTCGGAGTATAATCCTCGTCGCCGCGAATTTTTGAAAATAACCTGCGGTCAATATTTGCGTTTTTATAAACGGCGGAATCTTTCAGGCCTTTCTCATCGATCAGGCGAAGCAGCATATTTGAAAAAGTTTCTTCTTTTTGTTCCAATATTTTTTCAATATCCAGCCTTTGTTCCCGCTCACTTAAAAATTCAGGAACGCTTCGTTTGCCTGCCCGCTTTCCTGTCGGTCTGCCCGTGCTTTGCGGCAGCGCTGATTTTGGACTATGGCTTTGCGGTAATGCCGGCGGACTCTGGCAGGGCATCGGTTTCCTCTCGATTGGCTGTTCTTCCAGACTGACCGAAGCCGCCGCAAAAGGAATCTCCTTTTCTCCCGAAAACCGGGAATCTATGTAAGAATCCAATTCTTTCCGTATTTTCTTTAATTGTATTTTCTCTAACCGCCTGTACAACATTTTCTTTAACCTGAACATACGCAAAACTCCGTGAGGAAAACTTAAATATCCAACGCTGCATGATACCCCTGGTACACTGCGTTTGTGATCGTACCGGCTTTCGAAGCATCCCCGATTACCGCAACATAAGGAGCCGCATCTCTTAATTTGTCAACGGTTTCTTTTCTGGCCCTCTGTCCTAACGCACAGATTACGCTCTCACCTGCCACAGTGATTTTCCGGCCGGACAAAGTCATGCACGACACGCCCTGTCCCGTAATCTCCACTGCCCTGCAGCCGGTATGTACCGTTACATATTTTTCTATTTCTTTTAATAGCAGCGGACGGTGGCGCACATTTGCATCCGCTGCCAGCTCCTCGCGCATTTCCACTAAATGTACGTTCTTTCCTTCCATACCTAAATGAATGGCACATTCACATCCGGCTAATCCGCCGCCTAAAACGATAACGTCTTTTTTTACTTTCGCTTTTTCTCTGTAATAATTATTTACAGGAATCACAAAATCACTGTGGATACCCGGAATTTCTGGAACAACCGATTCGGAACCGACCGCCACAATTAACGCGTCCGGTTTTTCCCGTTCCGCAAATTGTTCCGTCACTTCCGTATTTAAGCGGATAGAAACTCCCGCCTGCTCGCACATTCGCAAATAACTTTTTGACAATTCATACATTTCCCTCTTAAACGGAATCGCCTGCTCGCACATTCGCAAATAACTTTTTGACAATTCATACATTTCCCTCTTAAACGGAATCGCCTGCTCGCTTTTTAAAATTCCGCCCGTTTCCGGTTCTTTTTCACACAGCAGTACATCGTGGCCTCTGCGCGCCGCCGTATAAGCTGCATAAAGTCCGCCCGGCCCTCCGCCTGCTACCAGCACTTTCTTTTTCACCGGCACCGGCCGGATCTCATCCCCTTCGATTTCCCGTCCGATCAACGGATTTACGGTACACCTCCTGGTTGCGGTAGCCGCCCTCTCCGCCATACAAGTAAAACAGCGCAGACACCGGACAATATCCTCAGGTCTGTTTTCCATTACTTTACGCGGCAGATACGGATCCGCCAGCAGTGCGCGTGCCATATAAACAACGTCTGCTTTCCCGCCGGCAATAATTTCTTCCATCTGCGCCGGATCATTCAATCCCCCGATCGTCGCCACAGGAACGGATACATGTTTTTTAATTTCCGCTGCCAGATACACGTTGCATCCGTGCTCTTTGAACATGGACGGATGGGTATCGCCGAAGCCCTTCTGATATGTTCCGGCCGAAACATGCAGCATATCGACGTACGGCTCTATCATTTTTGCTATTTTTACGCCGTCTTCCAGTCCATAGCCTCCTTCTAAAAACTCTGAACCGCTCATGCGGAATTCGATTGGAAAACCGTTCCCTACCGCTTCTCTTATCGCTTTCAGCACTTCGATTGCAAAACGGCATCTTTTTTCCAACGATCCGCCGTATTCATCTGTCCGTTTGTTAAAATACGGCGATAAAAACTGATTAATCAGCCATCCGTGCCCGCCATGGATCAGCAGCATTTCAAAACCGGCGCGTTTCGCCAGTGCAGAAACATTTTTATATGACAATACGATATCTTTTATGATCTCCTGAGTCAAAGCCTTTACTTTCACCCCGTCTGCCCTAACCGTATCAGACGGTCCCCATTGATTCATACTTTTCTGCTTCGATTTATCCGTCATATAAGTGCCGGCAAACATACCCGAATGTGACAGTTCCAGACTGGGTATAGCTCCGTGCCTGCGGATGGCATCGGCCGTATATGTTGCCGACGCCAGGGAATTAAGGATGGCAGTATCCAGATGATATGCATGAGAGCCGTCCGTTTGCGGATGCACCATACATTCGCTGACTGTCACCGCTCCCGCTCCGCCTTTTCCGCGCAGCTCATAAAATGCCACAGACTTATCACCGATACATCCGTCGTTTGTAATATCCGTGCCGCCCATCGGGGCGCTAAACATTCTGTTCCGAAAAGTTACGTTTCCTAACGTGATTGTTTTGCAAAGATTGGGATAATCTCTCTTCATGGCCATTCGCTCCGTTCTTCATAATTCCAGACATGAAATCCGTTTTCATCATCAATTCCAGTAAGCGCCTGAACTGCAGACCATTTCGTTTTCCTGTGTTCCCTTTCCGAATAAATTCTGGTAGTTCCCCACCGCTGCGCGTTCCTGTATCCTTACGATCTCTCCCGCCTCCGCCTGCAGTTTTGTCTTATACACTGTTCTCTCGCTCTTCCACTCAAACTCTTTGTCCGAAAATTCCTGCAAAAGCAGGTGCCATTATCATACCATATCCGGCAGAACACTTCAACGCTTTAAAGCCTTAATCTAAATTCTGTTTATGCGTTTAGGAAAAATCACTTGGTCTTTTCCTCTATGCTTTCAGATAAGGATCATTCTGCGCAACGATTCCTCCCTCCTGTTTCAGCCGCTTTCTAAGCTCCGTTATCTGCTGTCACGCCCTGCTTTTCTTCCCGAAGTTTTTCTTTTTCGGCTGGTGCGGCACGACATACCTTATTCCGCAAGCGCTGACGGTAGTGAACAAGTTTATTCATTTCATTCTGGTTTTGCTCCCTGTCGGCGCATAAATCGGAGAGGGTGGTTTTGAAAGCGTCATGCACCTCATAGAGCCTGTTTATTATCATTTCCTTTTTCAATTTACCAGCCATCCAAAAAACATGGGACGGGTATCGCATACGCCCAGTTTACGGGAATATCCGTCAAGGACGCTGATACATGAACTTGAGGATAAAGGATTGTCTTATTTGATTCGCTGTTCCCATTCTTTTCTTTCGTGCGTCAATGGGTGTCCTGACGGCGACATATCGTAACAGACATTTACAAAGGACGCGCAGCTCAGATACGCGTTATAAAAGACACTTTGGACGAAAGCCGCATATACTTGTCAGCAATTTTTTTGAAGAGCGTCAAGATGCTTCCTACGTTTCTTAAATTTCTCCTGCCATTGAGCAAACATCTCATTGGCAGGAGGACTTTTTTGTTGCCGCAAACAGGACACAATACCCACTCTGTCTGTTTCATAATCAAACCTTTCTGAATCTTTATCTGCTAAATCAACGCATCATTCCGCAATGTTTCATTCAAGTCACACTGCAAAAGACGCTTTCCGCCAATATAAAAGCCAAGCGCAACAAACAATACAATCGCAGCCGCAAATATCAAAACAGGCAGAATCGGGGCTTCTGACCAGAATACCATCGGGTCTAAATAGCTTGCTGTTACGGCAAATTGCACAAACAATACGGTAAGCGGCAATGTAATCAAAAGCGGTTTCCCTGCTATTACAAACGCCTCAATACAGAACATTTTCTTCATTTCCTGAGGTGTCAGACCAATGGACATATATTGGGCAAATTCCCGTTTCCTTTGACGGAGAAACCCTAACGTATTTGAAAAAACATTTGCTATTCCAATAATGGCAAGCAATACACAAAAAGCTCCAAAAATCATTACCATTCCTTGGATTAAACTGTCATTAGACAATCTTTCCTGTACTCGGTTCTCACTTTCAATTTCATACCGCTCCGATACAAGCCGCACGATTTCCTGTTCCAGAGCGTTTAAATCCGTAAGATTTGCAGTTCCGTTTGAAAAAATACGAATATAACTGTCGGATTCAACTTCACATACCTCTCCCAAAGTTTTATTCCACATAGTAAGCGGAATAAAATGTACAAGGGCATAATTATCATATTCTTCTCTCAGCGCAGGAACTGTCTGTGTATAAGATAAAACAGGGATTTCTACGGTTTTATCATTTTTAAAAAGTATTGTTTTCTGGGTATCCTCCTTTACAAATGGAACATATTCTTTATAGCGGAAATTGCTGTTTCTGCTATCCCAAATTCGATTTAATACGATTGCTCCATCAAGACTTGGCGTAATCCCTATCTGTGAACAGAAGTTTAAAAAGCCCCTGTCATCCAAAACAACAATCGGTACAGATACTTGAAACTGCCCATTTTCATTCGGCGTTCCCGAAACTGATTCAAACCCGCCAAGTGATGACAGTTCATCGCTCTGTAATCCCTCTGGCAGAA